>CAMYBO010000078.1 GCA_947254045.1 uncultured Granulicatella sp.
CGTGGGCTCGGAGATGTGTATAAGAGACAGCATTGGATATGAGTTGGAAGAAAAATGGTTTAATGGTGTTATTAGTTCAAGGGAGTTATTAAATAGTTGGCAAGTGTTAATTAAAAAATATTTTGGGCAAACATCTTTTAATGTGTATGAAATTGTATTAAAAATATTCCAACGACTATTGGAAGGTTTAGGAATTTCGTTGGTTAGAATTGGTGTTGTGTTAAGTATTTTTGAGCACGGAATGTTAAATGAACAGTATGATCATCCATATAAAACGCTTATAGAATTTTATAGAAATCAGCTGTTAAATAAATGGTCTCCAGACGAAGAATTTTTAACGGCTCATGATATACAAGAAGAAGCTTTTCGATATTTTTTGTTCTATTTTGTACAACTTTATAAACAGGTTTCATAAAGAAGTGTTTACTCATTGGTGTTAAAAATGACATCTTTTTGTAATATGCTGTCAATAGAATGTCATCTTAAAAATGGTATAATAGATAAGACATAGACTATGAATAGAGAAAGCTGGTGAGTGAATGATTGAAATGATGAATGTTTCAAAGAAATATGGAAAAGGTATTTTAGCCGTAAATAATTTATCAGTCAGAATTCAAGATGGGGAATTTGTATATGTTGTTGGCCCATCTGGAGCAGGAAAATCAACATTTATTAAAATGATGTATCGTCAAGAAAAAGCAACTAAAGGAAGAATTACAGTTGGAAAATATGATTTAACAAAAATGAGAGAACGTGAGATTCCTTATTTAAGACGTTATGTAGGAGTTGTGTTCCAAGATTTTAAATTACTACCTCGCTTAACTGTATATGAAAATGTTGCTTATGCAATGGAAGTAATTGAAAAAGCACCAAAAGAAATTCAACGAAAAGTTGAAGAAGTCTTAACATTAGTAAACCTGAAGCATCGTATGACGATGTTCCCTGATCAATTATCTGGTGGAGAACAACAACGTGTTGCAATTGCAAGGGCGATTGTAAATAATCCTGCTGTGTTAATTGCTGACGAACCAACAGGAAACTTAGATCCAGATACTTCTATGGAAATTATGGATATTTTAGAAAGAATTAATCAACAAGGGACAACCATTGTAATGGCGACTCATAATAGCCAAATCGTAAATGAAAAGAAACATCGTGTATTGGCAATTGAAATGGGACGCATTGTCCGTGACCAAGAGGAAGGGGAGTACGGATATGAAGATTAGAACAATGTGGCGTCATATTCGTGATGCGGTTAAAAGCTTATTCAGAAATGGTTGGTCTACATTTGGAGCGATTTCTGCAGTATCAATGGTGTTATTATTAGTAGGGATTTTTGTCTCATTACTATTTAACATGAATAAAATTGCAACGGATGTAGAGCAAGATGTTAATGTACGTGTCTATATTGATTTAGCCGCTGATGAAACAAAAACAGAAGAGTTAAAAGCAGCTATTCAAGCATTGGATGCTGTCGATACTGTTAAATTCCGTTCAAAAGATGAAGAATTAGATGATATTACGAAGAGTGTTGCGCAAGAATTTGAATTATTTAAAAATGATAGTAACCCTTTAAGAAATGCTTTTGATGTAAGTACAAAAAATCCAAAACAAACGAAGGAAGTAGCAACTACCATTGAAAAAATGGATTATGTAGCTCGTGTAAACTATGGTGGAGCGAGAGCTGATACTTTATTTAAAGTCATTTCAACAGCTCGTAATGTCGGGATTGGTATTATTACTGTATTATTAATTATTGCTCTGTTTTTAATTTCTAATACGATTCGTGCAACCATTCATGCTCGTAGAACAGAAATTGAAATTATGCAATTAGTTGGAGCGACTAAAGCTTATATTCGTTGGCCATTCTTCTTAGAAGGTGGTTTCATTGGCTTAATTGGTTCAATTGTACCAATTGCATTATTATGGGTTTTATATGTATGGGTGTATAAAGGCGGAAGTGATTTCTTTGCAGGATCTAACTTTAGCTTATTAGCACCAAATCCTTTCTTATATCGTTTATTTTTAGCGATGGCTGGAGTTGGGGTTTTAATTGGATCATTTGGTTCAATTTTCTCAATGCGTCGTTTCTTGAAAAATTAAGAAAGATAAATGCAAGGAAAATCATTTGCAAGTATGGTTAAACAATGGTAGACTATATTCCATAGAATAAAAGCATTGCACAAGAGGAGTAATACGAATTTTAGTTGATAGAGAGAGAAGGGTTGGTGAAACTTCTTAACGAATTTGTATGAAGGTAGCTTGTAAGTTGGCTAGGGGAATCATAGTAACTTAGCTCGGAGTAGACTTCGTTAACAACGTTAAAGGCATCAATTATGATGCGAATATTAGGTGGTACCACGAAAATAATCGTCCTATGAAGTGAATTCTTCATAGGATTTTTTTATTGTATCAAAATCATTTCATTAAGGAGGAAAAAAGAATGGCAAAAGAAATGTCACCAAAGTTTCAACCGCAAGAAGTTGAAGCAGGAAAATATCAATGGTGGGTTGAATCAGGAGTCTTCCATCCAAACGAAGATCCAAATGCAGAACCTTATTCAATTGTTATCCCACCACCAAATGTAACAGGTAAATTACACTTAGGACATGCGTGGGACGTTACATTACAAGATATGATTATTCGTCAAAAACGTATGCAAGGGTACGATACATTATGGTTACCAGGTATGGACCATGCCGGAATTGCGACTCAAGCAAAAGTAGAAGAAAAATTACGTGGAGAAGGTTTATCTCGTTATGACCTTGGACGTGAAAAATTCTTAGAACAAACATGGGAATGGAAAGAAGAATATGCAAGCCATATCCGTGAACAATGGGCAAAAATGGGGATTTCAGTTGACTATCGTCGTGAACGTTTCACATTAGACCAAGGCTTATCAGATGCTGTAAAAAAAGTATTTGTAACATTATATGAAAAAGGCTTAATTTACCGTGGAGAATACATTATTAACTGGGATCCAAAAGCAAAAACTTCATTATCAGATATCGAAGTTATTCATAAAGATGTAGAAGGGGCTTTCTACCATATGAATTATCCATTAGCGGATGGAAGTGGAGTATTAGAAGTTGCAACAACTCGTCCAGAAACGCTACTTGGAGATACTGCTGTTGCGGTTCACCCTGAAGATGAACGTTACCAAACCTTAATTGGGAAAACAGTTATTTTACCATTAGTTGGAAAAGAAATTCCAATTATTGCGGATGAGTATGTTGAACAAGATTTCGGAACAGGGGTTGTAAAAATTACTCCTGCACATGACCCAAATGACTTTGAAGTTGGTAACCGTCATAATTTACCACGTATCAATGTTATGAACGATGATGCAACAATGAATGAATTAGCTGGAAAATACGAAGGAATGGAACGTTTTGCAGCTCGTAAAGCAATCGTGAAAGATTTAGAAGAAGCAGGACTTCTTGTAAAAATTGAAAAACATGTTCATAGTGTGGGACATTCTGAACGCACAGATGTAGTTGTAGAACCTCGTTTATCAAAACAATGGTTTGTTAAAATGGGACCTTTAGCAGAACAAGCGATTCAAGCACAACGTTCAGAAGAAGAGAATGCTGTTAATTTTTACCCACCTCGTTTTAATGATGCTTACTTACGTTGGATGGAAAACATTCATGACTGGGTAATTTCTCGTCAATTATGGTGGGGACATCAAATTCCAGCATGGTACCATAATGAAACTGGTGAAGTATATGTTGGAATGGAAGCTCCAGCAGATGCTGAAAACTGGACACAAGATGTGGATGTATTAGATACATGGTTCTCATCTGCATTATGGCCATTTTCAACAATGGGTTGGCCTGATGTTGAAGCTAGTGACTATAAACGTTACTATCCAACAAGTACACTCGTAACAGGTTATGATATTTTAACATTCTGGGTAAGCCGTATGATGTTCCAAGGGTTAGAATTTACTGGCAAACGTCCATTTAAAAATGTATTAATCCACGGATTAATTCGTGATAGCCAAGGACGTAAAATGAGTAAATCTCTTGGTAATGGTGTAGATCCAATGGAAGTTATCGAACAATACGGAGCGGATGCATTACGTTGGTTCTTAGCAAATGGTTCAGCACCTGGACAAGACGTTCGTTATTCTACAGATAAAATGGATGCTGCATGGAACTTTATCAATAAAATCTGGAATGCTAGCCGTTATGCATTAATGAATATTGGCGATTTAACAGTAGAACAATTAGATATTACTGGTGAAAAAACATTAGCAGATAAATGGATTTTAACTCGCTTAAATCAAGTGATTGCTAAAGTAACAGAATTATTCGAGAAATTTGAATTTGGTGAAGCAGGTCGTCTATTGTATCGCTTCATTTGGGATGATTTCTGTGACTGGTATATTGAAATGTCTAAAGAAACATTAGCAGGAACTGATGAAGCTGCTAAATTAACAACTCGTAGCATTTTAGTATATGTATTAGATCAAACATTACGTTTATTACATCCAATTATGCCATTCGTAACAGAAGAAATTTGGCAATCAGTTCCTCATATTGGTGATTCATTAGTAGTTGCTTCATATCCAGTCGTACAAGAAAGTCAAATGGATGAAGCAGCAGCAGAAAAAATGGAATTTTTAATGGACTTTATTCGTTCCGTTCGTACAAGCAGAAATGAAATGAATACACCATTATCAAAACCAATTGCGATTATTGCAAAAACTTCAAATGCGGATATTCAAGCGATTTTATCAGAAAATGAAAGCTATATTGCTCGTTTCTGTAATCCTGAATCATTTGAATATGGTTTAGAAGTTGAAGCACCAAGTCATGCTGTAACAAGTGTGATTAGTGGAGCTGAAATTTACTTACCATTAGCAGGATTAATTAATATTGATGATGAAATTGCTCGTTTAGAAAAAGAAGCGGCTAAACTACAAGATGAAGTGAATCGTGTAGAGAAAAAATTATCAAATGAAAAATTCGTTGCTAAAGCACCAGAAGCTGTTGTAGAAGCAGAACGTGCAAAAGGGAAAGAATATGCTGACCAACGTCAAGCAGTTCTAGAACGTATCGCAACATTAAAAACATTAGCATAATCGTATAAAAAGAATACTGAGACAAATCGGGTATTCGACAAATCCTGTTGGTGAGGAATCACTAGCAGGATTTTTTGGTTTGTTTAAGATTATTATGTCTTGCAAGTTGAAGAGGGAATTTGTATGATGAAAAATGAAAGAAGGGGAATCATGCAAACAGTTAGAGAGTGGATCTTAGATCGAATGAAATATAAACGAAAATATGGATTAGATAGAATGAGAGCATTAATGTCTCTTCTTGGAAATCCTCAGGAAGATTATCCGATTATTCATGTGACAGGAACAAATGGAAAAGGTTCAACGATTGCGATGTTATCGTCCTTATTTGTTCATCACGGGCAGAAGGTAGGAGCATTTGTTTCCCCTCATTTAATCGATTATACGGATCGATTTCTAATCAGTGGTGAAGCAATGTCGGACGAAGACTTTGAAATCGTTGGGAATCTCGTTCAACAAGCAGAAGCAAAATTGATAGACGAATACGAACCATTAAGTTTCTTTGAAATTATGACGGCTATGGCGTTAGTATATTTCTCTAGAAAAAAAGTGGAAGTTGCTTTATTAGAAGTAGGAATTGGTGGATTATTAGATACAACCAATATTGTCCATTCAACGATGAGTGTGATTACATCGATTGGAATGGATCATGAAGAAATATTAGGAAATACTATCGAAGAAATTGCCATTCAAAAAACGGGGATTTTCAAACAAAACCAAGCAGTCGTATTAGGAAATTTACCAACAGAAGCTTTGAAAGTGGCAGAAGTGGTTGGAAAAGCTTATAACTGTGACTTAAATGCGTTCGAACGAGAATTTAAAATCGAACTGTATGAAGAAGGGTTTATTTTTACAAATGCAGATACTCAAATTCACATTCCTTATTTGAATTTAAAAGGGAAGTATCAATTAGAAAATGCTGCAGTAGCGTTGGAATGCTTTTTACGGTTTGAAAAGAATTTCCAACTTCCAATGAATCCCTCTGCCATTCAAGAAAGTTTTCAAACGGTCACTTGGCCAGGAAGAATGGAAGTTGTACAGCAAAGTCCTAAAGTGATATTAGATGGAGCGCATAATGTTCATGCCTTAAAACGATTTGTTGAAACGGTGAAGCAATATGGAGAAGATGGATCTCAACAGACGATTTTATTTTCTGCTTTAAAAAGAAAACACTATAAAGAAATGGTTGATTATTTACGAAAAGAGTTACCGAAAGCTCGGTTAGTAGTAACAACATTTGATTATGTAGGAGCCATTGAAAAAAAAGATTATCCTTCGAGTGAGGTTGAAT
>CAMYBO010000079.1 GCA_947254045.1 uncultured Granulicatella sp.
CGAGAAAAACTGTATTCAAAAATAGCAACATTTGCTAACGACACATCTATCACTTATTTATTAGATGTTCTATACTCTTGTTTATTTCAAGAAAAATATCATTACTATACTCAATTAAGAAAAGAAACTTCTCGAATATTTGAAACTGGTAGACATAGTGAA
Organism: uncultured Granulicatella sp.; assembly: GCA_947254045.1. Lineage (GTDB taxonomy): Bacteria > Bacillota > Bacilli > Lactobacillales > Aerococcaceae > Granulicatella. The sequence goes on from CAMYBO010000079.1 coordinate 163, forward strand.
ATTCCAATTATCAAAGAAAGTTGAAATTTTAATCATCTCTTTTGAAAAGATTTTTTATGAACACTGTAACATAAAAAATCCTTCACAAAACACGATTATTAAAGAGGAATTTTGAAAAAGAAATCGATTTTTAACGAATATTCGCCTTTCTTTTTGTTGTAATTTTCGTAAATTTCTGTATAATAGTTTTACTGGAGCAATCTTCAGCCAGAGCTGTCTTATAAGCTTTGATTCAAATTAAAGGAGGCTAACCAATGAAATTAAAGAGAAGCGAACGTTTAATCGATATGACACAACGATTACTCGATAATCCTCACACATTGATTTCATTAACAACTTTTACAGATTTATACCAATCTGCAAAGTCTTCCATTAGTGAAGATATTGCCATTATTAAACACACCTTTGAAAGTCAAGGAATTGGTGTTGTTAATACACTCCCTGGAGCTGCAGGAGGCGTCATTTTCACTCCAAAAATTAAGAAAGAACAAGCATTAGAAGCAGCACAAAAAATTTGTGACCAAATGAATGACTCCACTCGTTTACTTCCTGGTGGATATATTTACTTATCTGATTTACTAGGAAAACCTGACGTACTTCATCACTTAGGAAAAATGATTGCTTCTGCCTATGAAGATAAAAAAGTCGATGTCATTATGACTGTAGCAACAAAGGGCGTACCAATTGCTCAAACAGTTGCTAATTATTTAAATGTTCCATTTGTAATCGTTCGTCGTGATTCGAAAATTACAGAAGGAGCTACGGTAAGTATTAATTACGTATCTGGTTCTTCTTCTCGTGTGGAAAAAATGGAATTATCTAAACGTACACTTCCAAGTGGATCGAATGTATTGATTGTCGATGATTTCCTTAAAGCTGGGGGTACGATTAATGGGATGAGAAGTTTGATCCAAGAATTCGATTCTCATGCAGTCGGCGCAGTAGTCTTCTGTGAATCAGGAGTTTCTGGACATCAATTACAAGATTATTCTTCTATTATTCGTATCACAGAAATTAATACCGAAAACCAACATATCAAAGCAGAACTAGGTAACTTCTTCGATACACATACATTTTTAGAAGAAACACATTAATGAATCATTAACACAAAATAACAGAAAAAAACTCCCTTGAATAGCAAGGTCGCCAGCAACCAGCAAAAGCTGTCTCATGGCTAAAATTCGAGCCACGGTCTCGAATTATCCCTGTAAAATAAGCCACCGAAGTGGCTCATTTTACTAGTGCTATTAAGGGAAGTTTTTCTGTTATTTTTTCTTTACGTTATTAAATTTTACGTTTTACTGGAACACCATCGAAAACAACATCATCCATACAGGTAAAATCACGATATAGAGTAAAGTCGTAATCGTAACAGATGATGTCGCAAAATCAATGTCCGCATTTTCCTCCGTTGCCAATAACGGCATAATCACCAATGTAGGAATCGTTGATTGAAGGAAGAACGTTTCTTGTAATTTCATTGGTAATTCGATTGAAAAGAACTGCATGACTCCCACTTGAATTGTTAAAAGAATTGCTGGGAATAATACAAAACGTCCAAATATCGATAAACGCATATCACCATCGAATGTCAACGAACGCAGCCCCACTTGTGCCAAATGAATTCCAATATACATTAACGATAATGGAGTTACCAAACTACCTATATAAATCAGAGAATCATTCAAAAATTCAGGAAGTGTCCACCCAAACCATACCCAAATCATACTCCCTAAAAAAGCGATTAATGGTGGTGAGAAAATTCTCTCCCATTGAATTCCTTTTCCAACATGTTGCTGATTATAATAAGCAAACAAATAGGTTCCTACTGTAAAAGTCGATAAAGTATTCACTACATAATATACTAAAAAATAAGGCATAGCCTCTTCACCAAATAAAGATAAATTTAACGGTAATCCCATAAAAATCGTATTCGCATTAACAATCGTATTCATTACCGTTGCCTTACGTTCATTAGGAATACGAAATACTTGAACAATGATCCAAGCAACAAAATATCCAATAATGACACTCAAAAGTGGAATTCCTAAACTTCCTACAAATTCAATCATTTTTTCTCTTGAAATAAATCTTAAAACAGAAATCATAATCGAAGCAGGTAAAGCAATTTTAATAATAAGGGAAGCAATACTGGCTGAAAAATTTTTATCAAACCATCCTTTTATTTGTAATACATATCCTAAACTAATCATGATGACAATCGTTGCCATACTTGAAAAGATTTCACCTAACATTTTAATCCTCCAATTTCTTCGTACAGTCACTATACTCTGCTTTTCCTCTACCTGTCAATATTCTATAAAAGATAAAAAATCTCGAAAAATCTGTTAGACAAACTTTCCGAGACTTCACTTTTATTTCTTCAATTGATTTTTAATCATTGTTGCAAATAAACTAATTACCAAAATAATTAAGAATACACAAGTAATCGTAGCACCTGGTGGTGTATCAAATTCATAAGACATACTTAATCCACTAAAAATACCAAAAATGCTAATTAAAATACCTGACACAATCACGCCTGTAAAACTTCTCGTTAAACGAATCGCAATAGAGGCTGGTAATACAATAACCGCTGAAACTAATAAAGCTCCAGCAATTGGCATCATCACTGAAATGACTACCCCTGTAATCATCGTGAAAACTTGTGTCATCAAACGAACAGGTAATCCTGCCGTATAAGCTGTATCTTCATCAAATGATAAAACATATAACGGTCGTCTAAAAATCAAATATAACACAACCACAATGATCGCTAAAGCAATCATCAACCACATTTGTTGTTGTGTAATCGTCACGATAGAACCAAATAAAAATTGATCAACACTAATCGTTGAACGCCCTTTTTGGAAATTCATTAAAATTAAGGCAATTGCCATCCCACCGGACATTAATATCGCAACGGTCACTTCTGAATAACCTTTAAAGTATTTTCCAATTACTTCTAATACAATGGCTGCTAAAACTACCACTACCAAAGTCATAAAGGTAGGATTGTAGCCTAATAATAAACCTAGAGAAACCCCCACTAAGGAAACATGCGATAATGTATCTGCCAATAATGACTGTCTTCTTAAAATTAAAAACAATCCCAAAATTGGCGTAATCATCGCCATTGCTAATCCTGTGATGAATGCTCTTTGCATGAAACCATAGAAAAACATCTCCATGGAGAATCCTCCTTTCTCATCAAATGAATATGTTTATCCACATAATGTTCCAAATCTTCTTCTTCATGCGTCACCATTAAAATTGCTTTTCCATGATGGGCACAACTATGATGTAAGAGACGATAGAAACGTTCTCTACTTGTTTTATCCATTCCTGCTGTTGGTTCATCTAATACAAATAAGTCTGGATCTGTCGCAAAAATACGTGCTAAACAAATTCTTTGTTTTTGACCACCTGATAATTCTCCAATTCGTTTATCACGTTCATCCCACATTCCAACAGATTTTAAGGCTTTTTCAATATGTTCATGGTCTTCTTGATCTAATCGTTGAAACCAGCGACCTTGTTGGTAACGACCTGAAGCAACTAATTCATAAACGGTTGAAGGAAATCCCACATTAAAAGAAGAAATTTGTTGTGGGGCATACCCAATCGATAAAGTTTCTCCTTGTGTATTAACGGTTGCGATTGTTGCTTTTCCTTGTTTTGGAGTTAATAATCCTAAAATATTTTTTAATAAAGTGGATTTTGCTGCACCATTTTCGCCTGTTAAAATGACAAACTCTCCCGGTTCAACGGTAAAACTAATGTTTTCTAAAACGGGTTCATTATCATACGAAAATGATAAATTCTCAACTGAAATGTAACTCATGCTAACTCCTTCCTTTTCTAAATCGTAGTAACTCTTTTTTATATACGTTTGTTAGGATAGCATATTTTAGTACGAATAATCAAGAATTTACGATAGATAGAATTCTATTAATATCTAAATGATTTACTCCACAACTAAAATAGGAATCAAGCAACCTAACATTGCTTAATCCCTTCAATAAAGTTAATTCAAAAATCCTATTTTATTCAGTAATTAAATCCATTCACCATTATCATTAACATAATAACCATCTAGAGTAATTGTATTTATTATTAATTCGCCTAATGAATTTAAGTAGTACCATTTACTACCTACTTGTTGCCATCCTGTTATCATTTCTCCTGATTTATTCATGTAGTACCAATATTTTCCAACTTGAACCCATCCTATTGACATCGCTCCCGTTTCATCTAAAAAATACCATTTACTATCATCTAACAACCAAGCAGTCTCCATTGTTCCTAAAGAATTTAGGTAATACCATTTATCATTAATATACTGCCATCCAGTTTGCATTACACCGTTTTTATCTAGATAATACCAATTATCTGCTTGAATCCAACCTTTCACTATCTTACCCAACGTATCAAAGTAATACCATTTTCCTTCAAGTTGTTTCCATCCTACTTGTACTTTATCTAATACTACATTTGAATTTGTTACTGTATTTTTAATTGATTTAGATTCATATGTGTTTGTTTCTTCATTTTTTCTAAACCGTCTAAAATTGAATTGCCTAATTCTTCATTACTAATACTTAATGTATTTTTTAAAATTTTATATACTTCATTCTCCGTTACAAGATTAAAATCACCAATACTATCATTAATAACAGATTCTTTACCATTTTCAGTAGATTTGATAAAGGAAATGAAATCACTCTTCAAATTATAGAACCTATTATTTAAAACCATTATTTGACCTGTTGAGTCCTCAATTATAATTCCCTTATCTCCACCAAAAATCTGATTATCAGAAACTGTTAAATTATTACTAATTCTTAATAATTCAATATTTGGTTGTTTAGAGTCTTCTGAAGTGTTTTTAATTATATTTTTAGTCACAGCAATATCTGTTACTTTCCCAAGATATTCTGCATTATCTTTTGAAACTCGTATTGCTATCGTATTATTGTCAGAAATATTGAATTCATTTTCTGTAATATCTACCTTCTTATTTAAATCAAGTATATCTTTATCATTTTTATAACTAAAAGCATTTACTAAAGCAGCTCCGTTTTCTCGATAGATTACACTTTCTTCCTTATTCTTCTTATCAAAACGATTTCCTTTAATTAAAATATCAGTAAATCCTGTAAAACGAATTCCAGCATAAATCATATTATCAAAATGATTATTCATAATTTTGATATTAGAAGGATTTTGTGTGGTAATCGCTTGATAATGTGTACCTATTGCTGTTACTAATTCACCGGACTTTTCACTCTTTCCAAAATATGAATTTTGAATAGTCACATTTTCAGACTTTACGCCTGTTTCATTTAATGCGTAAGGAAACCCTTTCCTTGTCATTAATAGACTCCTTCGTAATCATTGCATTATCTTTTATTGTCTTAGGTAATGCCTGCCCTAAGAAACGTGATTGATCTACTAAAACGTTTTTCGAACCTGCAATTTGAATAGCATGCCCCTGAAAACTATCTTTAAAAGTTACATTTCGAATTGTGACATTAGTACTGTTTCCAATTGCAAACCCGCCAGAAGAATTTATTAAAGGTAAATTCTTTGGTTTACTACCTTCTTCGTTTAATACACCATTCATATCAATTGTACCACCAGAAAAACTAATATTCTCTGTCGGTTCCCAAAAGATTTTATCCCCACCATTAATAAATGGACCAGTCATAAATACAATTGATGGACGATCTTTAAAATTGATTCCATTTAATATAGTCGCCTTATCATCCAAACGAATATCTATATTACTTTTTAACTGAATAATTTTTTAACAAGATATGTTCCTTCTGGAAAATATAGTTTTCCTCCACCTAACCCTTGTGTTGTAGCATCAATAGCCTTTTGAATAGCTTCTTGGTCATCTGTTATCCCATCTCCAACTGCTCCAAATTCTTTAACGTCGCCGATTGTAAAATTAAGCTAGAAAAATAAATGCAAAAAAAAGAGTCAATATGATACACTAAAACCAAATTAATCACGACAAAAATAAGGAGTGTTTCATATTGACTTACAACCATATTAGCATAGATGAATTAAATTGGATAGAGGCTTATTGGGAAAGAGGAGAAAAAGTAGCTTTTATTGCGGACGAATTGTCAAATCAAATGCAACGCCTATGGTAAGAAACCAAAAAGTTCTTCT
>CAMYBO010000080.1 GCA_947254045.1 uncultured Granulicatella sp.
TGTTAAAATAATTTACTAATATCATTCCAAGTCACTAAAATCATTAAAATGATTAAGAATACTGCACCTGCAATTGTAATATAGGATTCCTTTTCAGGACTTAGTGGTTTCTTACGAATTCCTTCGATAATATTCAACACTAATTTACCTCCATCTAATGCAGGAATTGGTAATAAATTCATCATTCCTAAGTTGGCACTAATTAATCCTAAAAAATTCAAAACAGAAACAAATCCACTTTGAGCCACTTGAGAAGTCAATGAGAAAATCGCTACTGGACCACCTAAATGATTAATAGAAAATCCTTTTGTAAAGAATGAAGCAATCGTTAAGAATACAGAACTAATGACAAACCATGTTTGAGTAAAACCATAAAGTACTTTAGATAATACATCTGTTTTCTTTGCAGATTCAATTCCTAACATACCAACTTTAGAACCATTTGATAAATCATACGCTTTAGGCGTTACAACAATCGTTTGTTGATTTCCATTTCGTTCAATCACAAGTTTCGTTTCAAGGTCAGCACGTGGGGAAATTTGTTTACTAATGTCTCCCCATTTTTGAACTGTCTGTCCTTCAATTTCAATAATTTTATCTCCAACTTGTAAACCTGCAGTTTGAGCTGCAGAATCACTTGCAAAGTTTCCAACTACTGCTTCATTAGAAGGAACTCCACCTGCTAAAAATGCCACGATAATAAATGTTATAATCGATAAAATAAAATTATTCATTGGTCCCGCAAAGTTCGTTAACATACGGTCTTTTAAACTTGCAGAATTAAACTGACGTTCAATCGGAGCAACAACTACTTCTGTTCCATCTTCTTCAATAATAGTTGCGGTTTTAGAAACGGTTAATATTTCTAATTCTTCTTTTTGAGGTTTATATCCTCTTACTTCCATTTTATATTGCAAATCACAAGATTCAATTTGGAAAGGAATACCTTGTTCTAATTCAGTTGATGAATCAAATGAAATTTGTTGAACAATTCCATCTTCTAATCGAAGTGTCACCATCATACCAGGTTTAATGTCTTGATCATCTTCCTCATGACCTGCCATACGAACATATCCACCAACGGGTAATAATCGTAAAGTATAAACTGTTTCTCCTTTACGCACTTGGAATACTTTTGGTCCCATTCCAATAGCAAATTCTTTTACTAAAATACCTGCACGTTTTGCAAAATAAAAGTGTCCAAATTCATGAATAATGACAATAACACCAAATACAAATAAAAATGCAATAATTGTTTTAATCATATGTCCTCCTTAATGAGTACCAATAAATTTCAATACAATTTGAAACATAAACATTGCGAAAAATGTTGAATCAAATCGATCTAATACTCCTCCATGACCTGGAAAGATATTTCCAGAATCTTTTACATTAAATCTACGTTTATATGCAGATTCTACTAAATCTCCTAATTGCCCAAAAACTGATAAGGCAATCATTAAAATCGTCATTTCGATAAAATGAAATCCTAATGGATTAAATAATTTTAAAGCAATCGTTCCTAATCCAATTGCTCCAATCACTCCACCAATGGATCCTTCAATCGTTTTGTTTGGGCTAATAGCAGGAGCTAATTTATGCTTTCCAAAACTTCTTCCTGTAAAATAAGCAAACGTATCTGTCCCCCAAATAATACAAAAGACAAAAACGACCATTCCAAAACCATATTCACGTACAAATAAAATTCCGGAAAATCCACCGCCTACATATAAAGCAATGAGAGATAAGAAACTCACATCTTCAATGGACAGCGTCTCACTTTTATAAACGGTTAACGACATTAATAACATCACACATAGGAAGAAAATATAAAAGAAATCCACACCTACGGGTAATTCAATAATCGGTGCTCGTGCAAAAATAATCGATAGTGTAGCTATAAGCGTTAAGAATCCTTCAATCGAAACAATCGATAATTTCTTCATATGGAAAAATTCAAAAATAGCAACAAATGATAAAAATGCAATAACGGCTTTTAACAAATGCCCTCCAATGACTAATGCTGGAACAAACAACATCAAGGCAACAATGGAAGTGATGATTCGTGTCTTCATGAAATTAATCCTCCATATCGTCTCTGACGTTTCTGGTACGTTAAAATTGCTTCTTCTAAATCTTCTTTACTAAAATCTGGCCAAAAAATATCTGTAAAATAATATTCACTATATGCTAATTGCCATAAAAGAAAATTACTTAACCGTTGTTCTCCACTTGTACGAATCATTAAATCTGGCTCTGATAAATCTCCTAAAAAATTCGTTTGTAAATGGTTCGCAAATACTTCTTCATTAATAGATTCAGCATCATACTCACCATTAGAAACATCTACTGCAATTTCTTTTACTGCTTGAAGAATTTCTGCTCTAGAACCATAATTTAAAGCAAAACATAGCGTCATTCCTGTATTGTCTTTTGTATCCTCAACAGCTTTTTCAACAACTCTTCTTGTTGCTTCTGGTAATTGATCGGTAAAACCAATTAAACGAATACGCATATTTCGCTCTTGCAATTCAGGCATGAATGAACTGAAAAAGTCTCCAGGAAGTTTCATTAAAAAGCTCACTTCTTCGGTTGGTCTCTTCCAATTTTCAGTACTAAAAGCATACATGGTCATCGCTTTTACTCCTAATTCATCAGCAGCAATCGCAATTTTTTTAACTGTACTCATTCCCTCTTTATGACCGGCAATTCGAGGTAAATTTCTACTTTTCGCCCAACGTCCATTACCATCCATAATGACAGCAATGTGTTGAGGAATATTTGTTTTATCTAATTCAATAGTTTTAGTTTCTTTTTTCTTTTTCCAAAAAAGCATCATTTCAATTCCTTTACTTATGAAATACTCTCTCATTGTATCAGAAAAACACCTTATTGGGTAGTTATTCCTCCTTCTTTTAACCCATTCTTAGACTTTGCTAGACAAAGTCTTGAATGAAGGTTTTTACCATGGTGTTCTTAGGAAAAAAATGGTATAATGCTAAAGAATAAAAGCATATTAGGAGGTAGAAAAACAAAATGATTACAATGAAAGATATTGTATTAGAAGGTCACCCTGCTTTAAGAAAACGTGCAGAAAAAATTAGTTTTCCATTATCAGATGACTTGCAACATTTAGCAAAAGAAATGCTAGAATTTTTACATAATAGTCAAGACGAAGAAATTGCTGCAAAATATGAATTACGTGCTGGAGTTGGCTTAGCTGCTCCACAATTAGGAAAAGAAATTCAAATGATTGCTCTTTTAATTCCAAGATATGAAGATGAACCTGCTCTACTTGATGAAGTATGGATTAATCCTCGCATTTTAAGAGAATCTGTAAAGAAAACTTGCTTAAAAGAAGGCGAAGGATGTCTATCTGTGAATAGAGACGTTCCTGGAGTCGTATTAAGACCTCAAAGAATTACTGTAAAATATTTCACACCAGAAGGTGAAGAAAAAGTTAAAACTTTGACTGATTATGAAGCAATTGTTGTTCAGCACGAAATTGATCACTTAAACGGAGTTATGTTCTATGATCATATTAATCAAGCTCAACCACAATATATTCCTGAAGGAGCTGTCGTAATTGGATAAGAAAATTGCAGTGATATTTGATTTAGATGATACCCTTTATTCTAAGAGTGAAGTATTTTTTAAAACGTTTTGTCAATTCGCAACACCAAGTATAGATGCTGAAAGACTCTATTTAACTTATCAAAAAAGAAGTGACGAGGCTTTTGAAAAATTTTCTGCAGGAGAAATTACTCTATCCCAATCGCATCAAGAACGAGTTTCCAATACTTTTAAAGATGTAGGGATTGAGTTATCTTCTGAGAAAATTCAAGCATTTATTAAAGCTTACCAAGACACTTTAAATGCCATTACCCTTTCTGAAGAATGGATTGAAGTATTTCAACGATGCAATAAAGAATCTTATCAAATCGCTATTTTGACAAATGGCCCAACAAACCATCAGAAAAATAAACTGTATCAATTAAACTTATCCAAGTGGATTCCTGAAGAGTGTTGGTTTATTTCAGAATCAATTCAAGCGAAGAAACCAAGCGTTCAAGTTTTTCACCATGTCGAATCAAAAATTTCTGCTGATGAATATTTTATGATTGGAGACGATGTCCAAACAGATATTACTGGAGCTATTCAAGCAAACTGGCACCCGATTCAATTTACAAAATATCATCAAATGGATGCAGGAAATCTATCATGTGACGAAGCTAAAGAACCAAAGGAAATCTTTCCTTTAATCCAACAAATACTACACAGATAATTGTACTTAAAGTGTACTTTTGTGTTAAAATAATTTTTGAAAACTATATTGAACAAATAAGGAGTTATAAAATGATTTTTAAAATTACTTACCAACCATCAAAAACTGAAGCACCACGTCGTGAAAATACTCTATCACTATACGTAGAAGCTCAAGATAAAGTGGAAGCTCGTCGTTTAGTTGACGAAAATACTGAATACAATGTGGAGTTCATTCAAGCATTAGATGAAAAACATCTTGCTTATGAACAAAAAAATCCCGATTTCAAAGTTACGGTGTTTAACTAATGAAACCAACAATCAAAAATAATGAAACGGGTGTATTCGCTTTTGGTGGTTTAGGTGAAATCGGAAAGAATACCTATGGCGTCCAATTCCAGGATGAATTAATTATTCTAGATGCTGGAATTAAATTCCCTGAAGATGATTTATTAGGAATTGACTATGTAATTCCTGACTATAGCTACATTATTCAAAACCAAAGTAAAGTTAAAGGTCTCTTCATCTCTCATGGACACGAAGACCATATTGGTGGTATTCCTTTCTTAATTAAACAAGTGAATATTCCAATTTATGCAACTAAATTGGCAATGTCACTCATTCGAAACAAACTTGAAGAACATGGCTTACTTCGAGATGCTATCTTACATGAAATAGATGAAGATTCGGTTATTAAATTTAGAAAAACTCAAGTAAGTTTTTATCGTACTACTCACTCTATTCCAGATGCATTCGGTATTGTCATTAAAACTCCTCCTGGAAATATTGTATTTACAGGAGACTATAAATTCGACTTTACACCAGTAGGGCAACCTGCTAACTTACACAAAATGGCTCAAATTGGTGAAGAAGGTGTCCTAGTTCTTTTAGGAGATAGTACAAACTCAGAAGTTCCTGGTTTTACGAAATCAGAACAAGTTGTTGGACAATCCATTAAAGAAATTATTCAACGTGTTGAAGGTCGTATTATTTTCGCTACATTTGCATCGAATGTTTCTCGTTTAAAACAAGTAACAGATGTTGCGGTAGCTACTGGACGAAAAATTGCTGTCTTTGGACGCAGTATGGAAGCTAGCTTTGCTACTTCTCGTGAATTAGGATATATTTCTGCACCAGATGATACATTCATCGATGGTCGTGATATTAACCAATATCCTGCTGAAGAAGTCATTATTTTATGTACAGGATCGCAAGGTGAACCAATGGCAGCCTTAAGTCGTATTGCCAATGGAAATCACCGACAAATTTCTGTTCAACCTGGAGATACAGTTATCTTCTCAAGCTCTCCTATCCCAGGAAATACAGCTGCAGTAAATCGTGTTATTAACTTATTATCTGAAGCTGGAGCTGAAGTCATTCATGGTAAATTAAATAATATCCATACATCAGGACATGGTTCTCAAGAAGAACAAAAACTAATGTTACGATTAATGAAACCGAAGTATTTCATGCCTGTTCACGGTGAATACAGAATGCAAAAAATCCAAGTGAACTTAGCAAGTCAAGTTGGAATTCCTAAAGAAAATTCATTCATTTTAAGTAATGGAGATATTTTAGCAGTAACAAATGACTCTGCTCGTCGTGCGGGACATTTCTATGCTGGAGATGTTTATGTAGATGGAAACGGAATTGGAGATATCGGAAATATCGTTTTACGTGACCGTAAAACTTTATCTCAAGATGGTTTAGTCATTGTTGTTGCAACAGTTGATTATGACGAACGTGAATTAGTAACAGGACCTGAGATTTTATCTCGTGGATTCATCTATATGCGTGAGTCCGGTGAATTACTAACACAAGCTCAACAAATACTAAAAGAAGAAATATTAACATTCTTAAGCGAAGCTGACGAACCTTTAAATGAGAGATCCCTACGTAATCTTATTATCGATACGTTAAATCCTTATTTATATAAACAAACCGCTCGTCGCCCAATGATTTTACCAGTCTTAATGGGTGTTAGCGCAGAAGATGTGGAAGAATAAACTATAGTGAAAAAAGAAACATCTCGCTTTATTAAGCGAGGTGTTTCTTTTCTATAATTG
>CAMYBO010000081.1 GCA_947254045.1 uncultured Granulicatella sp.
TTGTATAAGTATACATGAATAACTTTCTAAGAAAAATATTCAAATTCTCTCGCAAATCTCAACAGTTCTTTTACTGTTGAAGGTTCCATTTGCGCATGTCCTGCTGCAGTAGAAAAGACTAATTCAGCATGTGGTAATTTTTGTTTTAAATCATACGCCCCACTTGGACGACAATCTACATCATATCTACCATGAACCATTTTAATTGGAATTTCTTTTAAGCTATCAGCATGATTAAGAATATAATGATCATCTTCTACAAAACAGTGATGATAGAAATAATGACATTCCATAATAGCAATCGCAAGCATATCTTCGTCTGATTCCTCACCAACAGTTTCCCTAGGTAATAAGGTCACAATGCTGCCTTCCCATCTAGCCCATTGACGAGCAGCTTCTAAGCGAATTGATACATCATCACTTGTCAATCGTTTATAATAAGCAGTAACTAAATCATTTTGTTCTTCTACTGGAATATGATTTAAATAAGGTGCAAATTGATCTGGGAAGAAATCACTAGCTCCTTTTTGGTATAGCCAATCAGTATCTTCTTGTCTACCTAAGAAAATTCCTCGTAAAATCAATCCCATAACTCTCTCTGGATATTGAATCGCATAATGAAGGGATAAAGTCGTCCCCCAACTACCACCGAAAACAACCCATTTTTCAATTTCTAACTTTTCACGGATTTTCTCCATATCCGAAACTAAATGTTGAGTTGTATTCTCCTCTAATGAAAGAAAAGGTAAACTTTTCCCACAACCACGTTGATCAAATTGAATCATACGGTAAACATCCGGATTAAACAATTGACGTGTTACCGGACTTGAACCTCCGCCTGGCCCACCATGAACAATAATAACCGGCTTTCCATTTGGATTTCCTGATTCCGTTACATATATTTGATGTGTCGAAGAAACATCTAAGTAAAATTCATTATAAGACTCAATGGGTGGAAATAATGTATGATTTTCCATTTTTATCCCTCTCTTATAAATGATTTAGAGCTACTCGAATAGCTTCATCATAATTTGGTTCATCGGTCATTTCTTGAACAATTTCTTGATACACAATTGTTCCATTTTGGTCTAATACAAAAATTGAACGTTGGTCTACACTTAATTCAGGAACATAAATGCCATATGCTTCTCCAAATGTAAAATCAATATCGCATAACATTTCCATCGCAACATCATTTGCTGAACACCAATTTTTAAATTCATCTTTGTTATTTTTACTAATTGTCACAAGTTGAATACTTGTATGTTCTTTCATTTTTTTATGGAAAGCTTTTGTTTGAATATCGCAAACTCGAGTATTAATATCTGGAACAATGCTCATTAATGTTACTCTTCCAGCAAATGATTCAGGTGTTTTAACTTCTCCATGAATACATTCTAATGAAAAGTGAGGAGCTTTTTCTCCTACTGTTGGTAATTCTCCTTTTAATTCATATGGGTTATTGTGGCGTGTAATAAACATCATGCATTCTCCTTTTTTATCATATTTTTTACAATCATTTTTAATTCTGGTAATACTTCTTCTTCAAACCATGGATTTTTCTTTATCCATCTAATATTTAAAGGCGAAGGATGTACAATTGGAAAGTATTTGGGTAAATATTCTCGAAAACTTCTTACAGTTTCCGTTAAATTTTCTTTTTTCGTGTCTTTTAAATAATAATTTTGTGCATATGAGCCAACTAATAAAATGCACTCAACTTGTTTTAATAACGGTAACACTAAAGAATGCCATTTTGAGGCAAATCCTTTTCTAGGTGGTTTATCTCCACTTTTTCCTTTTCCAGGGTAATAGAAGTCCATTGGAACGACTGCAAATAAACCTGAATCATAAAATAAAAATTCATCAACACCTAGCCATTCTCTTAAACGGTCTCCACTTTTATCCCAGAAAAATTTACGGCTTTCTTGAGCTTTTAATCCAGGTGCTTGACCGATTATTAAAATCTTAGCTGTTTCAGGGATCCAAAATAATGGTTCAATTCCTTGCTTTGTATAGAATTGATTTTCTTCATCTTGCATAATTTGTTCTTTTAATTGTTCAAAAGACAATATACTCATCTCCATTTTTAACTGTTCACTTTAACGATGAACAAACATAGCATCTCCAAAACTAAAGAAACGATAACGTTCACTAATCGCATGATGATAAGCTTCTAATGTAAAGTCACGCCCTAAATAGGCACTTACTAACATCACTAATGTCGATTTTGGAAGATGGAAGTTCGTAATAAAAGCATCCACTACTTTAAATTCATATCCTGGGGAAATGAAAATATCTGTCCATCCACTACTTGGAACAATTTCTCCATCATGAGCAGAACCTACTGTTTCTAATGTACGAATCGAAGTGGTACCTACTGCAATCACTCGTTTTCCATTTTTCTTTGTTTCTGCAATGACTTCTGCTGTTTCTTTTGAAATATGATAATATTCTGAATGCATTTTATGGTCTTCTAAATGATCAACAGAAACAGGTCTGAATGTTCCTAATCCAACATGTAACGTAATTGGAACAATTTTAATGCCTTTTTGTTGAATTTTTTCCATTAATTCTTTTGTAAAATGTAAACCGGCTGTTGGAGCAGCTGCAGATCCATTTTCCTTTGCATAAACAGTTTGATAACGTTCTTGGTCTTCTAATCGTTCTTTGATATATGGTGGTAATGGCATTTCACCTAGAGATTCTAAAATCTCTAAAAATACCCCATCATATTGAAACTCGATGATTCTTCCACCTTGTTCTAATTCTTCTGTTACAGTTGCCTTTAATCGTCCATCTCCAAACGATACGACTGTTCCAACTTTCATTCTTTTAGCTGGTTTTACAAGAGTTTCCCAACAATCTCCATGCGTATTGTGCAATAGTAGCACTTCAATATGAGCGCCTGTTCCTTCCTTTTCGCCGTATAATCTCGCTGGCAATACTCGTGTATTATTGACGACTAATGTATCGCCTTCTTCTAAATAATCAATAATTTCAAAAAAATGTTTATCTTCTACACTATGTTCTGTTTTATTAACGACTAGTAATCTTGAAGAAGTACGATCTTTCAAAGGTGTTTGAGCAATCAGTTCTTCTGGTAAATCAAAATCAAAATCTTGAGTTGTATAATTCATTCTTATTCCATCTTTCTATTCTAATATCTTCTGTTTAAATGAACATAAGCCTCTGGCGTTACCATTCTTCCTCTTGAAGTTCGCTTAATAAATCCAATTTGTAATAAATACGGTTCATACATATCTTCGATTGTTTCAGCATCTTCAGAAATATTGGCAGCAATTGCTCCTAATCCGACTGGCCCACCATCATATAAATCAATCATCGCATTTAGCAATTTACGGTCAATTGCATCTAATCCCTTTTCATCTACTTGAAGGACTTTTAAAGCTTTTTGTGTAATTTCTTTTGAAATACCACCTTCTTCATAGACTTGAGAAAAATCACGGACACGTTTTAATAAACGATTGGCGATACGTGGTGTTCCTCTTGAACGAAGCGCAACCTCTCTAGCCGCCTCTTCATGAATTTCACTTTCAAATACGCTAGCAGTTCTCTTAACAATTTCGGTTAAAGATTCCTCATCGTAATATTCCATATGAGACACAATTCCAAACCGATCCCTTAACGGAGCAGATAAAGCACCCGCACGAGTTGTCGCACCTACTAAAGTGAAAGGTGGTAATGGAAAATGAACAGGATGTGCTGTTGGCCCTTGTCCCACTACAATATCAACAAAGAAGTCTTCCATTGCAGAATAGAGCATTTCTTCTACTACACGAGGTAAGCGATGAATTTCATCGATAAACAAAACGTCTCCAGCATTTAAATCATTTAATAATGCGACTAAATCTCCAGGGCGTTCAATGGCTGGTCCACTCGTTGTTTTTATTCCTACTTCTAATTCGTTCGCAATGACCATCGCTAAAGTTGTCTTCCCTAATCCAGGGGGGCCATATAATAAGACATGATCCAAAGCTTCTTGCCTACTACGTGCTGCTTGAATATAAATGGATAGCTCTTCTTTTACTTTTTGTTGACCAATATATTGTTGTAAATTTTGCGGTCGTAATGATAATTCCGTTGAAACTTCTTGTTCGTCTAACGGACTACCATCTACAAATCGATGTTCTTCCACACAATTCTTCCTTTCTATTTCATCAATAATTTAAAGGCAATGGATAATGCTTCTTGAGTTGTTTGAGGAGCAGCTTTTTCTAACTCTTTCCAAACTTTTGTAATTTCTTTTGAAGAATATCCTAATCCTAATAAAGCTTCCCTTGCTTCTTCTAGATGTTTGAATCCAGTTGTCGTCTCTACTTCTGGAGCAGCTACTTCTTCCACTACAATATTCGTGAATTTTCCTTTTAAATCTAATACAATTTGTTGAGCAGTCTTCTTACCTACACCAGGGAATTTTGTTAAATACGTAATATTGCTTGATTCTACTGCTTGAATAAAGCCATTCACATCATCATTTGCTAAAATAGATACGGCACTTTTTGGTCCGATTCCAGAAACACTAATTAATTTTTGGAATAATTCTTTTTCCTCATCACTTAGAAAACCATATAATGTAATCGAATCTTCTCGAACAATTTGCTGAAGTTCTACTCGTATCACTTCATTCAACTTTGATTGGATACGATAAGGATTGGCAAACATAATTTGATATCCAATTCCATGGTTTTCTACAACAATATACGTTGGCTGAATAGCCACTAATTCTCCTTTAAGATATTCGTACATCTCATACCTCCGTTTTATTTTATCCTATTAAGTGTATCACGAAAACGGCTTAAATTCTAATAATCTACTGAGAAAATAGCATTAAATGTATGAAAAAAAGACGATAGATTTAAATTCTATCGTCCGTTTTATTTATTAATAATTTCATTATTCTTTTGTTTTATTTCGACGTATCTGTAATTGAGACTGCCAATCTTGCATTTGATCAATAAACTTTTTACCTTTTAATCGAATTCCTACAAATTCCTCCATTAATGAGTCACAAAGCCTTTTTAAATCAGCTTTTGTTTCAGCAGATAGACTCAATGATTGAATTTGTAAAGGTGATTTCATTGCAACAAGAAGTCTCGCAATATGTACTGCTTTCGGACTTACTTGTAATCTCTTCTCATCTTTATCATAGTGTCTTGAACACAGCATTCCTTGATGCTTCAAAGAAATATCAAATGGTCCAACTGACTCATCACAAAAACAACAATTTTGCCATTGAAATCCAACACCAAAATACTTTAACATTTTCAATTCAAAATAATGCATTAAAACAAATGGATCTAAATCATTTTCCACCGCACGAATGCAATTTTCTAATAAATCATACAGCTCTGTATTGACGATTCGGTCTTCCATCACTGCATCCACCAATTGCATCATATACGTCATGACCGCTTGTACTTCAATTTGTTCATAAACACGTCGATGATTTTTAACTTCAAAACATTCCCTAATAAAGCTAAATCCATTTTGATGAATGGTTCCAATAAAAACAGCTCTTGTAAAGGGTAAGGTTGCTGCAGATAAAGGATGACTTGAGCGTTGTAAGTTTCTTACAAAAAACATTTGCTTCCCAAATTCTCGAGAGAAAATCTTTATAATCATGTCATGTTCTTTATATTCTTGTCGAAATAGAACAATGCCGGTAAACTTTTGAAAGTATTCCATAAAGTCACCTTAATCTTTATAATCTGTTGTTCGATATCCAAAGTCTTGTAAATGACTTTTCTTCTTACGCCAATCTTTTTCTACTTTAACCCATAATTCTAAATAAACTTTATTTCCGAGTAATTGTTCGATATCTTTTCTCGCTCTCACACCAATTTCTTTTAGCAATTTACCACCTTTACCGATGATGATTCCTTTTTGGGTTGGACGTTCCACAATAATATTGGCATAAACATGTACTTTATCATACTCATCTTTTTGCATTTTATCTACAGTAACGGCTACTGAGTGAGGAATTTCTTCTTTTGTTAAATGTAAGATTTTCTCACGAATTAACTCAGATACAACGAAGTATTCAGGATGATCTGTAATTTGATCACTTGGATAATATTGAGGACCTTCTGGTAAATGATTTGTTAAAGTTGTCATCAATTCTTGAACATTATTTCCTTGTAAAACTGAAATTGGAATAATTCCAGCAAATGGAATCGTTTCTTGATACGATTCAACTCGGTCTAATAATTCATCTGGAGAAATTAAATCAATTTTATTTAACACTAAAAATACAGGCT
>CAMYBO010000082.1 GCA_947254045.1 uncultured Granulicatella sp.
GTATGATACCCTAACAATCAGGTTTTAAAAGATTTTTGCTTAGATGAATGTAGCAATTTTTATTCTCATAAATTAAAAGTTGCATCTATTCTTTGGAAAGAAGTTAGAAATTCTACAAATGAAAAAATTTACACAAAAGAACTTTTAAAAAATATGAACACAAAGTAAAGGAATACCGTAAGGAAACAGATTCTAGTTTATCGAATTAAATAAAATAGAATAGTTAATTACAAAAGAAAGCGGTAGTAAAAACAAAAAACGATGAATCCCCTAAAGTCATTCACCGTTTTCCAATCTCTTTTGTTCTTTTCTTTTTTTATTTCGTTCTCTTAATCCTTTGAAGAAGTCTTTTAAAATTTGTTGACACTCTTCTTCTAACACGCCATGTTCGACTTCTACTTGATGATTAAATCGTTCATCTTGAAGTAAATTCATAAATGTCCCTGCAGTTCCAGCCTTTGGATCAAAAGCTCCGAACGTTACTTTTTTTAAACGAGATAACATCATGGCTCCACTACACATCGGGCATGGTTCTAATGTCACAAATAATTCGCAATCTTCTAATCGCCAACTCCCCAAAGCTTGATTCGCTTGACGGATTGCTTTAATTTCCGCATGTAACGTTGCATCTTGTTCCATTTCTCGTAAATTATGTCCACGTCCAATAATTTCTCCATTTAACACAACAACTGCGCCAATAGGAACTTCTTCCTTATCATACGCTTTTTGTGCTTCCTTTAAAGCTTCTCTCATGAACATTTCTTTTTCTATTTGTTCGATGATTCTCACCTCATTGATTTTCATGTTTTAACGTTTCTTCTCGTTTAATGACTAATTCTTTTACAAGATGATAGATAACGGCACACAATGGTGTGAAGAAAACTAACCCTAAAATTCCAAATAAATTCCCACCAATTAAGGCTGCTGCTAATGTTAATACTGTTGGCAATCCAATCGAATTTCCTACCACACGAGGATAAATAAAGTTCCCCTCAATTAACTGTAATCCATAAAAAACACCAATCGAAATTAATGCTTGAATTGGACTTACTGTAAAAATGAAAACAGCTCCTAACATACAAGCGGAAAACGGTCCGATATATGGAATAAATGACAACACGCCTGCTAACACACCTGTAATTGCCGCATAAGGTAATTGAAATACACTATATGTAACAAACACTAATGAACCAATAATCATTGCTTCAATTAATTGCCCCATTAAAAATTTATCATACGTATCTAATATAATTTTACCGATATACTGGAGTAATTCATATCGTTTTTCTGGAAGAATTACCTTTAATAATCGATTAATTAAATATTGTAGTTGCTCTTTACTTCCTAAAATATTTAACATTAAAAATACAGCCATTAAAATTGTAAATACGTTAGAGAAGATGCCTGTAATATTAGAAGTAAACCCACCTAGGAAGGATACCACACTAGAAACAATATTACTTTGATTAATAAAGCCTGTAATTCGTTCTACATCCGTTGCTTTTAACCATCCTGAATTTTGTATCCAATTTACCGAAAAGTCCATTAAATAATTAAAACTTTCTCCTATTTGAACAACTGTTTTCGCTAAGGTTGGAACAATAATCCAAGAAATGGCTACCACAATCGCAATAAAAATAAATAGAACCCCTAAAATCGCAATACTTCTTCTGAAAGACTTTGGTACTTTAACTTTTTCTAATTGTTTTTCCATATGTTTCATTGGAACATTAAAAATAAACGCCATTAATAATCCTAAAACAATTGGAGATAACATCCTTAAGAAAGTATTCACTCCAGCATATAAATGGCTAATATTTAATACGAAAAATAAACTCGTCGCTGCAACTGCAATTAATACTAATTGTTGTTTAAAATTTTTCTCCATTACTTGTCTCCATTTTTCTGTAATTTCTCTTGAATTTCTTCTATTAAAGCTTCACATCCCAAACAAACATCTTGATACGTTTGCTCAAAATCTCCTGTATACCATGGATCTGCAATATCTCTCTTACTTCCTGCAAAACTTAATAAAGACGCAATTTTTGCATTAGTCTTTCCTTGCATCATTCGCCTTATATTCATCATATTTTCTGAATCCATTCCAATGATGTAATCCGCATCGGAATCTACTAAAGATAATTGTCTCGAATACATTCCATCTGTCGAAATTCCTACTTTTGCTAATTGTTTTCTAGTACCAGAGTGAACAGGATTTCCTTGTTCCCAAGAACTTGTTGCTGCAGAATCAATAATGACTTGTTGTTCTAACCCTCTATCTTTTACCATTTGTCTAAACACAGCTTCTGCCATCGGTGAACGGCAAATATTTCCTAAACATACAAATACAACTTTCATCTGCAACTCTCCTTTTCTCTTTCTGCCAGTATATCATATTTTAGAAAAATCGTCCTTTTCAAATCCATAACAAAAAACACACGAAAGATTGTTTTGTTGTCTTTCGTGTGCTAGGGATTTATCTAATTTAAAACAAGATGAATGACATGATTAGCATAAATACTACACCAACAATCATTGGGACAGATGTTCTCTTAACAATATCTAACGGTTCTTGTTTTGTACTACCTGCAACAATCATAACAACTGCCGCAACAGGAGATACTGCACGTAATAAGTTCCCTGCTAATCCCATTGGAACTGTAACAGCATATGGACTAATATGAGCTGCAGTAGCTAAAGGAACCATTAGAGGCACCATTGCAAAGAAAAGTGCTGTACCACTACCACTTAATAATACAATTATTGCTGTGAAGATAACTAAAATTAATGGAAGTAATATTCCTGATGCACTAGTATTTTCCATAGATTTTTGAAGTACTGAAATGATACCAATTCCTTTTAATCCACTAACAAAAACAGATGCTGCAATTAATAATATTACAATACCCATAGAATTACCCATTCCTTTAAAGAAGAAATCTACATTATCAAATGTTTCTTTAACATTTTTTGTTCTTAATAATTCACAAAGGATTGCAATAACAAAGGAAATAATTGCCACAATTTCAACTGAAACCTTTAAATTTGATCCTAGTAAAGAGTTAACTCCAAAAATCACTAACATAATCAAAATTGGCAACAATGGTAAACATGCATAGACAAATTTAGTGAAGCCTGTAAACATTTTTTTACTTTCATCCACAGAAGAATCTAAAACATAATCAATTTCACTAAATTGAATTGATCTATCACAATATTTTTGCCATAAATAATGTGCAAGAGCCATAACTAATAGTGTTGGGACAGAAATAATCGCATGATAGTTAAAAACATATTCTGCCACAGGAATTCCTAATTCTTGAGCGATAGCAACATTATCTGATCCCAATGGAGTAGGCATTACTGTTGCAGTTGTAGCAATAACTGCTGCTGCTGTTAATGGGCTCATTTTTGATTTTACTAATACTGGATACAAAGTAGCTAATAAAATTATAGCTAAATTCGAAGCACTTGGAATTACTAAAGATAATAAGTTACCTAACAAGAACACTACTGGAACTAAAAAATAAGATGATTTTACATGCTTTAATGGAGATGTTAAAACATTTACAGTTACTTCATTCGCCCCTATTTTATTCATATAGGCAGTATAACCACCCAAAATTAAAATGACTAATCCTGCTCCAGAAAGAGTTGATTTAAATTGATTTACAACCGAAGTAAGTGGGTCAATAAATGCGTTAACAGGTTCTTTAATTACTGGAATTCCTGTTAATGAAGCGATATATAAAAGTAATATACCTATTCCTAACATTGCAACCTTAATGTCTGCCTTTTTTAATAATAAATAAGTAACTAGACCCACCGAAAAAATTCCTAATAAAATTGTAACAATTGTACTCATAATATTCCTCCTTATCCTTCTTTACATTTTTCTACTGCTGATACAAACCACTTTCTAAATTCATCAGCATTAACGTCTATGGCAACAATCGCATTTTCTTCTTTACCCATTTTTTTATTTATATCAATTAAAGAAGCGCCCTGAGTAAATTCTCCTTTAGTTTCTATTGTGACATACTCACTAGACAATTTATATATTTCTGGTGCTAACAAATATGCAATAGCAGTACTATCATACATCTTTAATCCTGTAGAAAAACTACCTCCTCTATATCGTTTAAATAGTGAATAAAACATATCTCCTGTAGGATTTAACTCTTTTATTTTTTCTGAAATTTCAGGATAAATTAATGCCTCCTTACCGATTTCTAAAGGACAAATCACTTTAGATACTGGAAAATCCATAACAATTTTTGCCGCTTCTGGATCAAAATGAAAATTATATTCAGAATATACCCCTGAATTACCTCTTCCAATGGCTCCACCCATAATAACAATTTCCTTAACCTTTTCCAGATCATCTGGATAAGAATTTATTAATAAAGCTATATTTGTTAATGGCCCAATACAAACTAGTGTAATTTCTTTATTATTTTGTATTACTTGATGCATTGCTTCAACTGCATTTATATTCATTAATAAACTTGTATCAGGTTCTGGAAAATCATATCCTTCCATACCAGTCTTACCATGTACTGATTCAACTGACATCGCTGTTTTTAATAATGGTTTTTTTTTTTTTTTTTCTACAGGAACTTTTTTATTTAAAAATTTTAATAATTTCAACGCATTAGTTGTTACATTTTCTAATCCAACATTTCCTGCTACCGTTGTAATTAATTGAACGTCCAATTCTTTCGCATATAATGCAATTGCAATTGCAACTGCATCATCTATCCCAGGATCTGTATCAATAATAATTTTTCTCGTCATTTTACATTTTCTCCTCTATTTCCTCTAATGTTGGTACATAATCATGTGCATTTTCTCTTTCACATGCTAAAGCACCAGCGACTACCGAATATTGTATAATTTTTTCGATATTTTCTTCTTCTAACAATTTATATACAAACATTCCAAGAAAAGTGTCTCCTGCACCAGTTGTATCTACTACATTTACTCCAATCGAAGGTAATAACCCGTTTAAATTCTTAGTTGAATAGAAAGCACCTTTTTCACCTAATGTGATAACAATATTTTTCACTCCATACTCATGCAGTTTGTTAGATGCAATTCTACAAATTTCTATATTTTCAGGATACTCTCCTGTTAGTAATTCTGTTTCAGATTGATTTAATATTAAATAATCAATCTCTTTTAATATTTCTTTTGGTATTCTTTTTGCCGGCGATGGATTAACTACTACTATCATATTTTTCTTTTTAGCTAATTTTATAGCATGCCAAATAGTTTCTAGGGGAATTTCAAATTGAACTAATAAAATATCATTCATATTTCCATCAATAAATTTCTCAACATCTTGTTCAGAAACATTATTATTAGCACCAGGAGCTAACAATATTCTATTATCCATATTTTCGTATATAATAATTGCTCTTCCGGTATAAGCAGTTGTATCCTTAATAATACTTTCAACATTAACTCCATTTTTTCTCATTTCATTTATTGCTTCTTCACCTTGAATTTCACTACCTACTCTTCCCAAAAAAAGAGTTGATGCTCCTAGTGAAGCTGCAACAATCGCTTGATTTGCTCCCTTTCCTCCAAAACTAATATGATAATTTTTACCATGTTTTGTTTCACCAGCTTTTGGAATACTATCAATACTAATCTTTTCATCAATATTAATACTACCTACAACATATATTTTATTTTTCAACAAACATCACCATACCACTTCCAAACGTACCATTCGGCCGTTTTATAAATCCAAATCGTTCATAAAAGTTCTCTGTTCCACTCGTACTCATTAAACCAATATATGCATGATCACATCCTATCTTTTTAATTTGATTTAACAAATTCATTACTAATGATGTACCTACCCCCTTATTTTGAAATTCTGGATGGACAATTATATCTTTTAAAAAGAACACAATTCTTCCATCACCAACAACTCTTCCTATTCCAACTAATTTATCTTTTGAATAAATTTTAATATTAATAATATCCTTTTCTAGAGCAAGCCTCACATCATTATATTCATACGGATAAAAGTTAACCAATTTATGCATTTCTAAATATTCCATTGCAGTTAAAGCATTATATATAATTCTCAATCTTATCACTCCTAACTTTAACTTCTGGTTAAACGTTTAACCTGTTTTGTGATTTTATTATGCACCTTTTTGTTAGCGTTGTCAATTCTAAATTAAAAAATGAGCACATAATTCTTATGTACTCATT
>CAMYBO010000083.1 GCA_947254045.1 uncultured Granulicatella sp.
GTGTACGATATCATTTGTAGATGAGAATCATTCTTATTTATCATAAAAATTTAGGAGGCTAACATATAATGAAAGTTGTAGTAGTTGGATGTACTCATGCGGGTACTGCTGCAGTAAAAACAATTTTAAATGATAACCCAGGCGCACAAGTCGTAGTATATGAAAGAAATGACAATGTATCATTCTTATCATGCGGTATTGCGTTATACGTAGGAGGAGTTGTGAAAGACCCTCAAGGCTTATTCTATTCTAGTCCAGAAGAATTAGCTTCATTAGGTGCTGAAGTTCATATGGAACATGATGTAACAAGCATCGATACAAAAGGTAAATCTTTAACAGTTAAAGATTTAAAATCAGGAGAAGAAAAAACAGAAACTTTTGATAAATTAGTTTTAACAACTGGTTCTTGGCCAATTCTTCCTCCAATCCCAGGACGTGAATTAGAAAACGTTCAATTATGTAAAAACTATAACCAAGCTAAAGAAATCTTTGCAAAGCAAACTGACAAGAAGAAAATCGTTGTTGTCGGTGGTGGATACATCGGTATCGAATTAGTAGAAGCATTTGCTTTAGAAGGTAAAGAAGTAACATTAGTTGACGGATTAGACCGTATCTTAAACAAATACTTAGACCCAGAATTCACTGATATCTTAGAAGAAGATTTACGTGAACGTGGTGTACAAGTTCGCTTAAACGAAATGGTTAAATCATTCGAAGGCGAAAACGGAGTTGTAAACAAAGTTGTAACTTCAGGTGGCGAATACGAAGCTGACATGGTTATCTTATGTGTAGGTTTCCGTCCAAACAACGACTTAGTAAAAGACCAATTAGAAACAATGCCTAACGGTGCAATCATTGTTAACGACTACATGGAAACATCTGTTAAAGATGTATTCGCAGCAGGAGATAGCTGTGCTGTTAACTACAACCCTAACGGAGGACACGCATACATTCCATTAGCAACAAACGCTGTACGTATGGGCGCTTTAGTTGGTAAAAACATTAACGGACACAAAGTTAAATACCGTGGAACACAATCTACATCAGGATTACACTTATTCGGATGGAACATTGGTTCAACAGGTGTAAACGTAGGTAGCGCACCTCACTTTGGATTAGACGTACGTTCAGTATACGTAGTAGATAACCACCGTCCAGAATTCATGCCAACATACGAAAAAATCTACATGAAATTAGTTTACGAAGTAGGTACAAACCGTATCGTAGGTGGACAAGTAATGTCTAAATACGACTGTACAGCTTCTGCAAACACATTGTCATTAGCAATCCAAAACAAAATGACAATCGAAGACTTAGCATACGTAGACTTCTTCTTCCAACCAGTATTCGACCGTCCATGGAACTACTTAAACATCTTAGGACAAGCTGCAGTAGAACAAGAACGTGTATTAGCTGAAGGAAAATAATTTAGTTCAATAACGAAACAAAAACGACAAGTATTTAAACGACACTTGTCGTTTTTTGCGTTTGCCAGTTATTATGTTCAAACGTTAACGAGGCAGTTTGAAAACAGAAAAAATTTTCATCGTAGCAATCATATAAACCACAAGAGAGTGGTTTATATGATTAGGAAAATTTGAGACCCTAGGCTCAAATTTTAGCCATGAAACAAAAAGGGTTTGCTGGCGTCCGGCTACAATGAAAATTATTTTCTGTTTCTATTCTAGCGTTTTCTCTAAAAAAGAATTAAGGTAACGATTGAATTAGCATTTCTGTTCGTTTCTATGTTACAATAAGAACGTTGTATTCCATCAGGAATATAGAACTCAGACATTAGATACAATAACAGAAGAGGAGTACCCAATGAAAAGGAAAATTATGTACGACGAACAAGATTCCCGCATCGACTACGGAATCATCCTACCCGTCTTATTACTAGCATTAATCAGTATAGCGACACTACTATCAACCACTTATATCCAAGTAGCAAACGGATCCCTCAGAACCGTCTTCATGCAATTTGCATGGTATGTAGTCGGTACAATCGCTATTATCGTTATCATGCAATTTGACTCAGAACAACTATGGAAACTAACCACCCTGAGTTACATCATAGGACTCATACTCCTAGTAGCCGTCCTATTCCTCTACGACAGAGGAACCGCAGCCGCAACCGGTGCGAAAAGTTGGTTCAGAATCGCAAGCTTCTCATTCCAACCATCTGAAATCGTAAAAATCTTCTACATCCTGATGCTCGCAAAAGTAGCGACCCATCATAACATGTTAACGAAATACCGTACAAAAAGTACCGACTGGTATTTATTCGGAAAACTAATTGCATATGCATTACCAGCGTTATTACTCGTTATCCTACAAAATGACTTAGGAACCACATTAGTATTCTTAATGATTCTTGGCGGCGTTATGATTATGTCAGGAATTAGCTGGAAAATCTTATTACCATTAATTTTAACAGCCATTTTAATTGGTTCATTATTGATTTACTTAGTAGTGTATAACCGACAATTATTATTAAATATCGGATTCAAAAATTATCAATTCGGCCGTATCGATTCATGGTTAGATCCATATCGTGACCAAGGTGGAGCAGGATTCCAATTATTCCAAAGCTTGAAAGCTATCGGATCAGGAAAAATGTTCGGTAAAGGATATGGACACTCAGAAGTATACGTTCCCGTTCGTGAGTCAGACTTAATTTTTGCAACAATCGGTGAAAACTTCGGATTCCTTGGCGGAACATTCTTAATTACCGTGTATTTCATTTTAATTTATCAAATGATTCGAGTATGTTTTGATACAAAAAATGAGTTTTATTCTTATATTGCAACAGGAGTAATTATGATGATTTTATTCCACGTTGTAGAAAATATCGGAATGACCATCGGACTATTACCATTAACAGGGATTCCATTACCATTTATTTCGCAAGGGGGATCTTCTCTATTAGGAAATATGATGGGAATTGGGTTAATGATGTCAATGAGATATCACTTCAAGAGTAATATTTTTGGAGAAGATGAGGATCCATTTAACCAACAAACAAGACAACAACAACAATTGCCAGAAGAATTTTTAAAAGCAAGAGCGTAAGGGAGAACAGACATGATTATTTATAGCCATCCAAAATGTACAACTTGTAAGAAAGCCTTAAAATGGTTAGAACTACACAATATTTCATTTGAAGTAAAAGATATTCGTGAAGAAGCTCCAACAGCTGAAGAATTACAAGTCCTAGTTGAAAGAAGTGCATTACCACTCACAAAAGTATTCAACACAAGTGGAGAATTATATCGTAAATTGGGATTAAAAGATGTGATTAAAACAATGGAAACTTCTAAAGCGATGGAATTATTAGCCAGTGATGGAATGTTAATTAAACGTCCATTATTAGTCAGTGACAATGCAGTGTTCTTTGGGTTTAAAGAAGAACAATATGAACAATTATTGAAAGGTGAATCAAATGATTAAATATAGTGAAAATGGTTTATGGATTAAGCAAGAGGAAAATCGTTATACAGTAGGAATTTCTCCAAAAGGTCAAGATGATATTGGAGATGTTAGTTTTGTAGAATTATTTAACCAAGAAGTTTTAACAACAGAAGATTCATTTATGAGTGTTGAAGCAGCAAAAGCTGTGACAGAATTTGTTAGTCCATTATCAGGAAAAGTAGTTGCTTGGCATACAGAATTAGAAGACAATCCTGAAATGTTAAACCAAGTAGATACAGCTGTGAACTGGATTTATACATTAGAAGAAGTGGATGAAGCAGCATTTGCAAGTTTATTAGACAAAGATTTACCAATCGTTTGTGAGAAGAAAGAAGGGTGTGGAAACTAGAATGCAAGTACAAATGATTTCAGCAGAAACTTTTGAACAACGTCAAGAAAGTTTTGAGTGTGCCAATTTTTTACAAACAAGACAAATGGCAGAAGTTCATGAGCAACGTAGTGTATTTGAAGAAGTATTCTTTATTGCTTGGACCGAAGGAGACGAATGGATTGCGCAAGGTTTAGTAGGAATCCGTAGACGTTTCAGATTTTTCAAAGAAGCTGTTATGATTCAAGGTCCATTATTTGAAGACGATAAAATTGCACAACTTCCTCAAATGTTAGAAAGTTTAGAAGAGTTCTTGAAAGAACAAGGTATTGCCAGAGTGGAAATGAATCCATATATGATGAATAAAGTCATTAATGAATCATTAGAAGTTGTAGAAGAGTGTCGTTATCCAGAATTATTAGCAAATTTTGAAAGAGCTGGATATGACCGTTTCTTAGATTTAGATGGTCGAGCAGTCATGGGACAATTATTCAGAAAAGATTTATCAGAATATGAAGATAGCGAAGCGATTTATAAAGACTATTCGAATTCCTTAAAACGTGACTTACGTAAAGCAGTAGAATCTCATATTACGATTCGCGAATTAGAATTAGAAGATTTAGAAATTTTCTATTCGATTTTAAGTGAGACTTCTGTTCGAAAAGGATTTAGAGTACAAGATTTCAGCTATTTCCAACAAATGAAAGAAGCTTTCCAAGAGAAAGTAAAATACATGGTTGCATTCTTAGATGTTGAAGCGTATAAAGCTTATTATCATGAAAGAATTGAATTCTTTACAAATCGAGTAGAAGAGTTGGAAAAAGAATTAGCTGTCCGTGAAGCAGAAGGAAAACATGTGAAAAAAACACGTGGATTAATTACAGATGCTAAAGATCAATTAGCGAGTTACCAAAAACGTAAGAAAACTTTTGAAGCATTAGACATTCATAATCCAATGTTAGCTTTATCAGGATACTTATTTATGTGTTATGGGGATGAAGTCATTTCAGTATTTGGTGGTTCTCATGAAGAATACTTAAACTTTGGTGGTTCAAGCTTATTGAACTGGGAAATGATGAAATATGCAAAAGACAATGGATTTAAGTATTATAATTTCTATGGAACGATTGAAACGAACCAAGCAAACCAAAATGAAGGAAACTTTAATTTCAAACGTCAATTTGGTGGCAGACTAGTTCAACCAGTAGGAAACTTTACAAAAGCACTAAGTCCAGCATTAGGGTTTATTGCGAAATTCAAGAAGATTTAAAAATCTTATAGTTTTACCGTGGGATAAGAAAAGGAATTTCTTATACTGCGGTATTTTTTTAGCAAAAAAAGAGAAAAGATTTTTCAATGTAGTATGAACAATAAAAGCCACTTAAAGTGGCTTTTATTGTAGGAAACTCGTAAAGCGAGGCTGCTTGCGTCCTAAATACTACATGTTAGAAAAGTCTTTTCTCATTAACGTAACGTACAAAATGGTTGAACAATTCTTGCATTCCTTCGTAATCGTTCACCATTGTTTCTGGATGTCCTTGTAATGCTAGAACATATTGTCCTTCTTCATTCGACTCAAAAGCTTCGATTAATCCATCCGCACTCCAAGCAACAGCTTTGAAGTTTGGAGCAAGCTCTTTAACCGCTTGATGATGATACGAATTAATGGCTGTTTTCGTTCCAAAAATTTTAGCTAATTCACTGCCTTCTGCAATGTCAATTGTATGAGTAGCAGTAGAAGGCATTGTTTTTTGAACATGTAAAATAGTTGATTCTGGATATTGCGATTGAATGTCTTGATATAAAGTACCTCCAAAAGCAACATTTAAAATTTGTATCCCTCTACAGATGGCAAGAATTGGTTTACGTTGACGATAAGCTTCTTCAATTAGCGCAAGTTCATACGCATCTCTTACTGGATAAGTTCTTCCTAAGTTAATATGAGGTTCTTCTCCATATAAGAGAGGTGAAACATCTTGCCCTCCTGATAAAACTAATGCGTCAACTCTTGAAATATATTCGTGAGCTGTTTCTTGAGAAACAATCGGTAAGATTACTGGAATGGCTTTTGCTCTTTCTAATCCAGTAACAAATCCGTTAGGTGCATATGATAGGACATAGGTATCATGTTCAGTGTTATCTTGACGATGATTCCCTGAAATTCCTATTAAAGGATATTGTTGCATCTATTTTTCCCCTTTCGCATTGTAAGTAGTTTATATGATACTCTATTTTCCTGTCTCTTATACACA
>CAMYBO010000084.1 GCA_947254045.1 uncultured Granulicatella sp.
CCCTCCTCACTGTTTAAGATTTTTTCACTAATTTACATATATAAAAACCATCACTATTAAAGTCATTTGGTAATATTGTAATATCTTCTGTATCTTTCTGAATCCATTTTCCAATCGATTCAATTTCAAATGCTGGGTTCACTTCTAAAAACTGATGAACCAGCTCTCTATTTTCTGCCTTATTAATTGTACATGTAGAATATACTAGGCTACCTTTTGATTTTACCATTTTTGAAGCAGATAATAAAATCTCTAGTTGAATTTTTTCTAAACTTTTTAAATTTTGTGCTTCTTTTGTATATTTAATATCCGGTTTACGACGAACTAATCCTAATCCCGAACAAGGTGCATCCACAAATACTGCATCAAAACTTTCAGTTGGATAGACATCATGAACGGTACGGGCATCTAATACTCTCATCGAAATACAATCTTCCACCTTCAGTCTTTTGGCATTTTCTTGAATTTTCTTTAATTTATGTTCATATAAATCTAACGCCTCTACATGTCCACCCTTCGATGCATCTAAATAGCTTGCAATATGCGTAGTCTTTCCACCGGGTGCTGCACATGTATCAAGCACTTTATCCGTTGATTCTAAATTAGCAACTTGCGCAACTAAAGAAGAAGCTTCGTCTTGAATCGTAATAAGTCCTTGCTCAAAAGCTTTCGATTGGAAAACATTCCCTTCTTCAACAATTAAACATCTATTGGATAAGTCACTTTCTCTAGTCTGAACTCCTTCTTCTAATAGAAGTTGTTTCACTTGAACTTGCGATAAATGATTTGGTTGAATACGGACACTTACACTAGGTGCTGTTAAAATAGACTCAGAAATTTGTTGCGCTGTTTCTTCTCCATACTGCTCTTTAAATAATTGATACATCCATTTTGGAATACTATACTGCACACTCATTCTTTCGTCTACATCTTTTATTTCCTCAAAGCTTCTAAAATTATTTCTTTGGAAATTTCTTAGTACACCATTAACAAATTTTGCAATCCCTTGATGTCCACGTTTTTTCGCAATTTGTACTGCTTCAAAAATCGCTGCATGATCAGGAATTTTATCTAAAAACACCATTTGATAAATAGACATTCTCAGCAATTGTTTCACCCATGGTTGAATTTTCTTTGCTTTTTGAATATATGGCGCTAAATAAAAATCAATCGTCATTTTTCGTTGAATGGTTCCATAAAACAATTCGGTTAAAAGACCTTTATCTTTTGCAGTCCATTTTTGTTGTTCAATTACTCTTTTCAAACTAATGGTTGAATAAGATTGATCCTGTTCCACTTGAACTAATAAATCTACAACTGCATTTCTAACCTTATCCATGATTTACCCCTTCAAAACAAGCTTTTTCTTCAATAACTGAAGCAAAACCATTCATAAAGGCATCTGAACTCATTTTTGCTTTTCCTGCAGGTTGTAATTCAATAATTTCTAATACTGTTTGATTCCCACATGCAACATACAAATGATGGTTTTCTTTAAATAAAGTCCCTGGTTGTTCATTAGTCGTTTTATCGACCAAATTCACCTGCCAAATTTTTACTCGTCCTCCATTTAATACAGTAAATGAAGTTGGCCAAGGTCGTAATCCACGAATAAAGCAATCCACCATTTTGGCTTCTTTTGTCCAATCAATTTGTTCTTGTTCTCGTGTAATATTTGGTGAATACGTTACAAGCTCTTCATCTTGCACAATTTCAGTAATCGTTCCATCAAAGATTTGAGGTAATGTGTCTAATAATAATTCAGCCCCTACGACACTTAATTTTTCAAACATAGAGGCTACATCATCAACTTGTTCAATTGGAATTGAGCGTTGTGATAAAATATTTCCCGCATCCATTTTGCTAACCATTCTCATAATCGTTACACCGGTATGAGAATCTCCATTCATAATAGCGTAATGAATCGGTGCTCCCCCACGATATTTTGGTAATAAGGACGCATGAACATTGACAGCACCTTGTTTTGGAAATTCTAAAAATTTCTTCGGTAAAAACTGACCATAAGCAGCTGTTACAATTAGATCAGCATCTAATGTCATTAATTGTTCTAATTCTTCTGAACCTGTTAATTTTTCCGGTTGATATACAGCAATATTTTGCTCTAATGCATATTTTTTTACCGGTGATGGCGTAATCACTTTTTTACGACCAACCGGTCTATCTGGTTGAGTCACAACTGCAATCACTTCATATTCTTCTGAATTCACTAAAGCATCTAATACTTTTGTTGAAAATTCGGGTGTCCCCATAAAAATAATTTTTTTCAAAATTCCACTTCCAATCTTTATAAAAAATATTGAGGTTCTACATCGATAGATACCGCTACTTTAGATTGCGGAGTCGATTGAGTATTGACTAATACCTCATGTAATAAAATATCTAATACTGGATCTTTTTTATATTTAATGATTAATTGATAGTAATAACGCTTATTCATTCTAGCAATTGATTTTGCACTTGGCCCTAATAATACAGATTGAGAAGATAATTTACCTTCCAATTTCTTTTTAATCTCATACGCTTGTTTTTGAGCAGCATATTCTTGTTCACTAGAAACTGTAATCATTACTGTAAAATAATACGGCGGATAATGAGCAAGATGTCTCATTTTCATTTCTTGAGCAAAGAAAGCCTCGTAATAATGATGTTGAGCTAATTGAATCGCATAATGATCTGGATTATACGTTTGAATAAATACTTCTCCAGCCTTATCACCTCTACCAGCTCTTCCTGCTACTTGTGTTAATAATTGGAAAGTTTTTTCTGCTGCTCTAAAATCGGGAATATTTAGAGCTGTATCTGCATTGACGACCCCCACTAAAGTAACATTTGGAAAATCTAATCCTTTAGCAATCATTTGTGTTCCAATTAAAATATCCGCTTTTTGTTCTTCAAATTGTTTTAGCAAAGCTTCATGTTGACCTTTTTTACGAGTTGTATCAACATCCATTCGAATAATTCGAGCAGTTGGCAATAATTGTTCTAATTCTTCTTGAAGTTTTTGAGTCCCCGTTCCAAAATAACGAATTTGTCGGCTATGACATTTCGGACAATGATTTGGAATAGCTTCTTCATGCCCACAATAATGGCATTTCATTACTTTTGTATCCATATGAAGCGTCAATGAAATATCACAATTTGGACATTCCAATACATAACCACAATCTCGACACATAATAAAGGATGAATATCCTCTTCGATTTAAGAGTAATACACTTTGCTCGCCTTTTTCTAAGCGGTCTTCTAAAGCTTGTAATAGTCGTTTAGAGAAACTTCCTTTTTGCGCTAGAAATTCTTGTTTCATATCAAGCACATGAACTTGAGGTAATGGTTGATGTTTAGCACGCTTTGTTAAACGTAATAAACGATACACTCTCTTTTCCGCTCTAGCTCGAGATTCTAAACTTGGAGTTGCACTACCAAGTACGACAGGGCAATGATGATATTTTCCTCTCCAAATCGCAATATCTCTTGCATGATAACGGGGAGTATCATCTTGTTTATAAGTGCTCTCATGTTCTTCATCTAAAATAATAATGCCAATATTTTCTAAAGGAGCAAATACTGAAGATCTTGCTCCAACAACAATGTCTGCTCGACCTTCTTTTATTTTTTGCCATTCATCGTGTTTTTCTCCAGGATTCAAACCACTATGTAAAACAGCCACCCTATTTCCAAATCGTTCTTTAAAACGTTGTACCATTTGAGGGGTTAATGAAATTTCTGGAACAAGCATCATAGCACTTTTTCCTTTTTGAATGGCTTCTCCAATCCATTGAAGATATACTTCCGTTTTCCCTGATCCGGTCACGCCTTGCAATAAATAAACATGTGAGGTTTCATCAATCTCTTCTTCTAACACTTGTTGAAAGACTTGTTTTTGCTCATCATTTAATTCAAACGGTTTAGAGTGGACAATTTTCCTCCCTGCGTAAGGGTCTCTATCTACTGCTCTTTTTTCAAGTGTAATCCATCCTTTTTCAAGAGCTTTCTTCACATCTACTTGCACAACATTAAATCGAGTGATAAATTCAGCTTTTGCAATTTCTGTATTCTCTAAACTAGATAAACCCTCCAGAAATCTTAATTGTTTTGCCGCATTTTTAGGAACTTGCTTCATCATTTCCAAATATTCTTCAGGAAAATACGATAACACAATCCAATCTTCTGTTTTAATTTGTTTGCGGTCTTCTACTAAAGTTTTAGCTTGAACAATTCCTTTTTGTTTGAAACGTAGTAACTTCGCTAGTGTTTCCTTTGACATTTCATCGGTTACTTCAATTTCGGTTTGTCCCTTAAAAACTTCTTGATAAACCTCTTCGTGTTCTTGGGGATTTTCTAATACAAAAAATTTTCTCGTTGTTGTTTTTAACATCGCTGGCAACATTGTTTGATAACAGTGAATTAAAAATGCGAATAAATGATTGGACATATACTCCCCTAATTCAATCATTTCTTTTGAGAGAACAGGTTCAAGATCCATCAAACGTTCTATTTCTTTTAATTCCCCTTCAAAATCAGATGTTGGACGAATAGAAACAACAAAACCTTGCACACTTCTTCCAGCAAATGGAACAACGACTCTCATTCCCACCTCAATTTCTCCTTCGAAAATCTCTGGAATTTTATATTCAAAAGGTCTATTTACTTGTTTTACTGGAACATCTACAATTACTTGTGCAAACATGATTTCACCTCGCTTTAGAGGTATGCCTACCCCAATTTACATCATAAAAATAGTGTATCATCTTTTTCAAAAAATAGAAAACCATTTATTCAGTCTTAAAATTTATTTATAAAAAGAAAAACCTTGAAGGGATTTCTCCGCTTCAAGGCTTATTAATCATTAAACTTCTTCAGGAATACTATCTTCACGAATTCCTAATTCACCAGCGATCACTTCTTCTAACGCACGGCCAACATTTTTATCTGATTGATAGTCTTCTAATTTTTGTGGTTCATGATGGTGTAATTCATGAGCTCTTTTACTTGATAAAATTACTAAAGAATATTTTGAATCAATCTTGTTCAATAATTTATCAATTGAAGGATATAACATCATAATGGATTACCTCTTTCTACTCTTCTTCCAGTATTTCTTCTAACTCTTCTATAGTATCTAAATTTCTAACGATTCGCAAGTGCTCCGTTTGAATAATTGCTTCGATTTTTTGAACTGCATTATTTACTGTGTCGTTCACAACAGAGTAATCATAATACTTCATCAACTCTAATTCTTCACGAGCTGTTTTCATACGTTTCGCAATTACTTCGTCAGAATCTGTTCCTCTATTAACAATACGAGATTCTAATTCATTTAAATCAGGTGGTGTTAAGAAAATAAATACTCCATCTGGCATTAATTCACGAACTTGAATAGCACCTTGTACATCAATTTCTAAAAATACATCTTTACCTTGTGCTAATGTATTTTCTACATATTCTAATGGAGTGCCATAATAATTCCCTACATATTCAGCATATTCCAATAATTGTTTATTTTGAATCATTTGTTCAAATTCTTCTCTTGTCTTGAAGAAATAATCGACTCCATCTGTTTCACCTGTACGTGGTGAACGAGTAGTTGCTGAAATTGAATACACAAATTTTTGTTCACCTTTTGCAAAAATTGCAGCTCTAACTGTTCCTTTTCCTACGCCTGATGGTCCAGATAAAACGATTAACAATCCTCTCTTTGTCATAATCGTCTCAAAACTCCATTCTTTTTTACAGCTTTTTACTATCTTATCATAAACTTTAGTCGAACAACAAGCTAAAGTAGAAAAAATATCTCTTCCTCAACAAATTATATTCTTCTCCTCATAATTGTCTGTGTTTTTTCTTGAAAATCTCGGATATTTATTGTGAAATAACGTACATAACAATTGACTTTCTTC
>CAMYBO010000085.1 GCA_947254045.1 uncultured Granulicatella sp.
ATTTTCTACAATATAGAAATGATCAGTGCAAACTAAAAATTCGACACTCTTGTTGTCATTTAGAGTGTCGAATTTATTTCATGTGTTTTAAGCCATAATATAAGCAGGTAAAGCTTCTAACAATTCTTGCGTACTTGAGAAGACTTCCCCTCTTAATTTAATTAGACCTACTGTATATAAATTTGCATATGGGAATTGAGATTCAGCAACTTCTTGTAAGGCTACTAATTTTTCTACATTTTCAGCACCATATTGACGACTGTCACTATATAAAGCCAAAATTGGAATACCAGCTTGATACGCAATTCCAATTTCACTAGCAACACCTGCATCAATAATAGCCCCATCTAAAATGGCAATGATTAAATCTGCTTCTAGTAAAGCATCTGTATCATATCTAGCAATCATCGTTGAATCTGCAAAAGAATTTTTATCATTAATTTCCATTTGTTCTTGAGGAAGATAAACTTCCAATTGCGGATATTCTTCTCGAATTCGTTTTACAAAACTTTCGTTAAAAGCTAATTCCATTTCTGAAAATAATGGACTGGCAAAATAAATTTTTTTCATAGCGCTTCTCTCCTATAGCAAATTAAAGTCGTTCTTATTGATATAAAGCATCTACACGTGCTTGAACTTCGTCATTTTCTAAGAATTCATCATAAGTTGATTCCATACGATCCACAACACCTTTAGGTCCGATTTCAATAATACGGTTTGCTGTTGTTTGAATAAACTCATGGTCATGACTTGAGAATAATAATGAACCTTTGAATGCAATTAAGCCATCATTTAATGCTGTAATAGATTCTAAGTCTAAGTGGTTTGTTGGGTCATCTAATAATAAAACATTTGCTTTTGATAACATTAATTTAGATAACATACAACGAACTTTTTCTCCCCCTGAAAGAACTGTTACTTGTTTCATAACATCGTCTCCAGAGAATAACATACGACCTAAGAAGCTGCGTAAGAACGTATTATCTTGTTCTTCAACAGGTGCATATTGACGTAACCATTCTAAAATGTTTAATTGTGGATTTGAGAATTCTTCCGTCATATCTTTTGGTAAGTATGCTTGACTAGTTGTTACTCCCCATTTGAATGTACCGCTATCTGCTTCCATTTCCCCTGTTAAAATTTTGAATAATGTTGTAATCGCAATATCTGAACGACTTAAGAAAGCAACTTTATCATCTTTTTTCAATTGGAAACTTACATTTTCAAAAATAACTTCGCCATCAATTGTTTTTGATAATCCTTCTACGATTAATAAATCATTTCCGATTTCACGAGCAGGAGTAAATCCAACGAATGGATATTTACGGCTAGATGGTTGAATATCATCCAATGTAATTTTATCTAACATTTTCTTACGAGAAGTCGCTTGTTTTGATTTAGAAGCGTTCGCAGAGAACCGAGCGATAAATTCTTGTAATTCTTTAATTTTTTCTTCTTTTTTAGCATTTTGGTCTGCTAATAATTTAGCGGCTAATTGACTTGAATGTAACCAGAAATCATAGTTTCCTACGAATAATTTAATTTTACCAAAGTCAACGTCAGCCATATGTGTACATACTTTATTTAAGAAGTGACGGTCATGGGAAACAACTATAACAGTATTCTCAAAGTTAATTAAAAATTCTTCTAACCATGCGATTGATTTTGCATCTAAACCGTTTGTCGGCTCGTCTAGTAGTAGGACATCTGGTTTACCAAATAATGCTTGAGCTAATAATACTTTTACTTTTTCAGCTTCCACTAATTCACTCATTAATTTGTAGTGTAAGTCTTCTGTAATTCCTAAACCTTGTAATAATTGTGAAGCATCACTTTCCGCTTCCCAACCATTTAATTCTGCAAACTTTCCTTCAAGTTCTGCAGCACGAATACCATCTTCTTCTGTAAATTCTTCTTTCATATAGATGGCATCTTTTTCTTTCATAATGGCGAATAATTGTTTATGTCCCATAATAACTGTATCAATTACTCGTTCTTCTTCAAAAGCGAAGTGGTCTTGTTTTAAGACTGTTAAACGTTCATGAGGATCTAAAATAACTTCCCCTGTTGTTGGTTGTAATTCACCAGACAAAATTTTTAAAAATGTAGATTTACCCGCACCATTCGCACCGATAACTCCGTAACAGTTGCCATGTGTGAATGTAATATTTACTTCATCAAATAATTTACGATCTGAAAATAATAAACTGACGTTTGAAACTTTTAACATGAAATTCTCCTTTTATAACATTTTTATCCTTATTGATTGTACTATAATTATCTATAAATAACAATTAATCACTAAAAAAGATGACACCAAATGGCATCATCTTTTACTTGTTTTATTCAGTTACAACTACCGGTCGACCTAATCTTTGAACCGTCTCACCAATATTTCTAAAGTGGTCACTAATACGTTCTAAGTTACTTAATAAATCCATGACAAAAATACCAGATTCAGCACTAGCCACACCCTTATTCATACGTTTCATGTACTTGTCACGAATTTCGATTTTCAATCGGTCGATTTCTCGCTCAATTGTAATCACTTCTTTAACTTTTACTAAATTACCTGTTGATAATGTATCGATTGACATCGCAAATCCTTTTTGAACTAATTCAAATACATGTTCTAATTCTGATAAAGTCTTTTCATCTAATACAATATCACGTTCTAATACAGCTTTCGCAAAGTCTGCAATATTTTCAGCATGGTCACTAATACGTTCCACGTCGTTAGCTGTACTAAATAATTCGTCGATCGTTTCTTGGTCAGTTGTTGAAACATTTTGTTGAGAAATTTCGATTAAATATTCCACAATGGCTTTTTGGAACTGATTTACTTGTTGTTCGCTAGCAAATGCTTGTTCAATCTTTTCTTGACTTCTTAAACGAATCGCATCAATCGCATATGTTAAAGTTTGATCTGCAACATGAGACATGGCAGCAAATTCATACATTGTATTTTGTAACGCAATTGATGGTGTTACTAAAATACGTTTGTCTAAATAACTTATTGGTTTCTCTTCCACTTCAATTAATTCTTCTTTTGGTTCTGGAAGAATAAAATCTGCTAATTTCACTAATAGATTTGCAAATGGTAATAATACAATCACATTTAGAATATTAAAAATTGTATGAGCGTTCGCAATTTGACGAGCAACATCTGTGCCATCCATTGATGTTACAATATTTGTTAAAATACCAGTTAAAAACAGCATGAAGTAGATTGTACCAATAATGTTAATACTTAAATGAATCACTGCAACTTGTTTACCACGTCTTGAAGTACCTAAACTACTAATTAAAGCTGTTGTACATGTACCAATGTTGTCTCCAAAAATAATATAAAGAGCTGTTGCAAATGGTAATACACCTTGTGAAGCTAACGCAATTAATACCCCAATCGTTGCAGAAGAACTTTGAAGAGCAAGTGTCATAATAAATCCAAGAACAACTCCAAATAATGGATGCTGTCCATAATTAACAATACATTCTGTAAAGGCTGGTAAATCTTTTAGCGGCGCTAAAGCGTCTTTTAAATAGTTCATACCGATGAACAAAATTCCAAACCCTACTAAGATTTCAGCTAATTCTTTCATCTTAGGATTCTTCACAATTGCTCCCATTAAAATTCCTGTACCAATTGCTATAGGCGCCCATTGAGAAAGATTGAAGGAAACCATTTGACCTGTAATTGTTGTACCAATATTGGCCCCCAAAATTACACCAACTGCTTGTTGAATCGTCATAATTCCAGCATTTACAAAGCCGACTACCATTACAGAAGTAGCACTAGAGCTTTGAATGACCATTGTTACGAACATCCCAACTAAAACAGCCATCAAACGATTTTTTGTTAATGTACGAACGATACTTTTTAGCTTATCTCCTGCAAATTTTTGCAATCCATCCGCCATTAATTTCATCCCATACAAGAACAAACTTAAACCTGCAACTGCACCTAAAAACATCTCTAAATACATGGTGTTTTTAACTCCTTTGTTGTCTATTAAATTTTAAACGTTTATATGTTATAAACAACACGATTGTAACATAGCCAATAACACTTGAAAAGAGAATTTTATGTAAAAATACAAATAACTCCAATCTCTCAATGGACAGAATCTATCAAGAAATTGGAGTTGTTCAATTGAATCATTACTATAAATCTTTTATCAGTTTCTCTAAATTGCTTGAAGCATGAAACACTCTAAGTATGGTAACTATATTATGCTCATATTTATAAAATACAGCAGAGTTATTTACATTAAGATAGTCTTGCAATTCGTGACAAAAGTCAAATTATACGGTATCCTTTCCTAACTACTTAATTAGAGTGCAAATATAAGGGCATTTTCTTCTGGCATCATTCTTCCATCAACCCTATCTTAAATCTACAAATTTTTTGAGTAGATAATTCATAATGTAAAAAGTCAACAGCATGAAAATACTCAACATTAAAAATCCTATAGTAAGAGACTGATCATTTTGAAGCATCGGTAACACTATCATCATCCCAAATGGGGTATTAAATAGACAAAAAATAGTACAAGTAACGATTAAAGTAAGGATACAAATAATCGATAATATTTCATCTTTAAAAAGGAACACAAGGATTTTTTCTAGAATGTAACAAATATAAGTTGACACTACTGGATAAAAGATCGATATAAAAAACAAATGATAAGCTGAATAAATTCTTGGACCATTTAACGTTGTAACAAAAAATGGATAGTTAAAAAAATTAACACCAAAAGCTATACAATATAAAGAGATTCCAATCAAAACTATAATTACTGGTAAGAAATAAAACAATCCCAGTGTATAAAACCACTCATCTATATTTAGACGTACAACTGAAATGGGTAACGCTTTGAGTAAACTTTTATGGGATAGTTTTCGCTTATGAAAATTAGCAACCGTGAATAGATATAGAAATAAAAACCCACATAAAGCTGAAAAATAAAGAATAAGTTTTATCACTACATAATTAGTTTTATAGTGCATATAATCCTGATTACTATCACTTAAATATTCTAATATGAGCTTTTCATCTTCCAATTTACTAATATCAGGCAACTTATCACTATAATTAGGCAACAAGACTTTAAGAGTATTTAATAGCTTAATACGTTCTGTATAAATAGACAATAATTTTTTTGAAGTAACAGACTTTTTATAACTAAAATTTTCTTCAGACAAGTTTTGATATATTTGAGCCATTTTCATTTCCGACTCTTCTCGAACATCAGTAGCTATACTGTAGTCTTTAGCAAGTAATGCCTTTAAGTCATCCATAAGCATAAATTGAGTATTTAGTACCTTTTGAGGAGTTTCTGTAGGAACCCATTTGTTATAACCTATCAATAATACAAAAACAA
Source organism: uncultured Granulicatella sp. (assembly GCA_947254045.1). Classification (GTDB taxonomy): domain Bacteria; phylum Bacillota; class Bacilli; order Lactobacillales; family Aerococcaceae; genus Granulicatella. The sequence goes on from CAMYBO010000085.1 coordinate 5,385, forward strand.
CAAAAATAATGACAGGAAGCTTAATAAAATAACCAGTAGAAACTAAATATTTATAATCTAATTTAATAGAGGAAAATTTTTTCATAACGTTCCCTCTTTTCCTTCAAAGTCATAATCCCAATAGAAACTATAAAACAAATTACACTAGTAACGATAAGTACTAACACTCCTTGAAGCATTGACAAGTGTCCATTTAAATAAAACTCATTTTTAACACCATATATCACTGAGCCAAAACTAAAATAAGACGAAGGAATAAAACCAATGTACGGTATTTCAACATTTAAAACTTTCATGACCGCTTCTAAAAATATAACGATTATTCCAAAAAGAAATGTTAAGATTTGATTACTAAATAGTAAGTTTAATAAACTACATAAGCTTACGATTAATAAATTCAATAACATTACAAAGCATAGGATAATAAGAAACAGACTGAAATAAGAAATATTGTTAGTC
>CAMYBO010000086.1 GCA_947254045.1 uncultured Granulicatella sp.
CAATTATTCCAGCAAAAAATGTAGATTCTGAATTATTCGAATTGGGGGATGAAGAGTGAGTCGTAACCCATTAAAAAGACGTGCACTACGTATTATTGCAATTCAAGCTTTGTATCAAATGGATATTTGTAAAGAATTATCAGAATTTGATGCTATTCGCTTAGCTTTAGACGTATTACACGATGAACAATCATTTGATGAAGAAGTATATTCTAATGAAGCGTTATTAGATGAGTTTCCAGAGATTCATTATTCATTAGATTTAATCCAAGGGGTTCAAAACCAATTAGAAGAGATTGATTCATTAATTTCCTCACATTTAAAAGGATGGGAATTAAGTCGAATTGTTCGATTAGACTTAATGATTATGCGTGTAGCAGTTTGCGAAATGCGTTCACCTGAGTTGGAAGTTCCTCAAACAGTTGCATTGAATGAAGCAATTGAAATTGCAAAATTATATAGTGATGAAAAATCTGCGAAATTTATAAATGGTGTCTTATCAAACTTGGTTGAAGGGTAAGTCAGTATAGGAGGTTGAGCAAGAAGGCGCTCCGAAGCAATGATTTGCTTCCAGGAACACTTTTTGCTCAATTTTTTATTTAAAGGAGTGAGTAAATGGCGATTGTATTAGATGGGAAAAGTTTAGCTTTTAAAATCCGTCAAGAATTGAAACAAAAAGTACAAGAACAGGGAGTAAAACCTGGTTTAGTTGTATTATTAGTAGGAGAAGATCCTGCTAGTCAAATTTATGTACGCAATAAAGAACGTGCCGCTAATGAAGTGGGATTTCATTCTATTATAGAAAGATTACCTGAAACAATTTCTCAAGAAGAGTTATTACATAAAATTAAAGCATTAAATGAAAATGATGCGATTCATGGCATTTTAGTTCAATTACCATTACCAAAACAGATTGATAGCCAAGCAGTATTAGAAGCCATTATTCCAGAAAAAGATGTGGATGGCTTCCATCCTGTTAATTTAGGAAAATTACTTCAAAAAGATGAAAGCATCGTCCCATGTACGCCAAAAGGAATCATTCGATTATTAGAAGAGTATGAAATTGCCCTTATTGGAAAAGAAATGGTTGTTATTGGACAAAGTACGATTGTTGGTCGTCCAATGGCTTTGTTAGGCTTAAATCGTGGAGCAACGGTAACCGTTTGTCATAGTCGAACAAAAGACTTAGAGAAACAAATCGCTCGTGCAGATATTATTATTAGTGCGGTTGGAAAACCCAATTTAGTTTTGAAAGAACATGTGAAAAAAGATGCGGTCATTATTGATGTAGGTATTAATCGATTAGAATCTGGAAAAATCGTTGGAGATGTGGATTTTGATGGCGTTAAAGATCAAGTAAGTGCCATTACTCCAGTACCAGGTGGAGTTGGTCCAATGACCATTGCGATGTTATTAGAGCAGACGTATCTTAATGCATGTAAGAGGGAAAACATTTATGAATGAAGAATATGTAACAGTCTCGGCATTAACAAAATATATAAAATATAAGTTTGATAAAGATCCTCATCTTGGAAGAGTATATCTAACTGGAGAAATTTCAAATTTTCGTTTACGTCCGACTCACCAATATTTTAGTTTAAAAGATGAAAATGCTATTATTTCTGCAACCATGTTTCAATCTGCCTTTAAAAAAATTCAATTCCGTCCTGAAGAAGGGATGAAAGTTTTAGTGATTGGTAAAGTTTCTGTTTTTGAAAAATCAGGACAATACCAAATTAATATTGAACATATGGAACCAGATGGTATTGGTGCACTTTTTCTAGCCTATGAACAATTGAAAAAGAAATTAGAATCGGAAGGATTATTTTCTCTTCCTAAAAAGCCAATCCCTCAATTTCCTAAAAAAATTGCGATTTTAACAAGTGAATCAGGGGCGGTAATTCAAGATATTCAAACAACAGTGGCTCGAAGATTCCCTATTGTTCAATTAGTGTTATATCCAACAGTGGTGCAAGGGGTTCATGCAGTTAATAGTATTTTGAAAAATTTAGAGTTAGTGGAGCAAGAAGATTATGATGTCGTCATTATTGGACGTGGTGGCGGGTCAATTGAGGACTTGTGGGCGTTCAATGAAGAGCCAGTTGTAAGAAGAGTTGCTGAGTTGTCGATTCCAGTTATTTCAAGTGTAGGGCATGAAACAGATACGACTTTAATTGACTTTGTATCTGATATGAGAGCAGCCACTCCAACGGCTGCTGCAGAAATTGCAACACCTGTTTTAATGGAAATTCATCAACAATTGAGAAATTTGCAAACACGTCTGGAGCAAGCTTTAACTCGTCAATTACAAATTAAACGTGAAAGAATGCAAGCATTAGCGAATGCAAGTATTTTCCAAAATCCAGAACGGATTTATCAAGTTTATCAACAACGAGTGGATCAATTAGAATTGCGATTGCAGCAAATGATGCAGCAAAGTGTTCAGCAAAAACGTCAACAATTATTAAAAAATCAACATCGTTTAGAATTGGGTTCTCCAAGTAGAAGAGTGCAAACGGAAAAACAAGCACTTCAATATTTGGCAAAACGCTTGGAGCAAGCGCAAATTCAATTGATGAAAGATAAAAAACAACAATTCCAAAGAGCGATTCAGCAATTAGATTTATTAAGTCCATTAAAAATTATGAATCGTGGGTACGGGATATTACAACAAGAAGAAACGATTATTAAAAGTGTTGAACAATTAGAAGTGAAACAAGAATTAACGATTCAATTAGTCGATGGAACGGTTCGTTCTAAAGTGACTTCTGTAGAGAAAGGAAATCAATTATGGTAAAGAAAGAGAAAAAATTTGAAGAAGCAATGAGTGAATTAGAACAAATTGTACAGCAATTGGAAAGAGGAGATGTTCCTTTAGATGAAGCTATTGCGAAGTTCCAAGAAGGAATGGCTCTAAGCCAATATTGTAATGAAACATTAACAAAAGCAGAAGAAACAGTCAGCAAAATGATTGTTGTAAAAGAAGATTAATGGAGTAACTCATGAGTGAAATGATTTCATATTGGCAACAAGAAATAGAAACCTATTTATTAGCTCGAATCAAAAAGATTCCAAATATTTCAACAAGATTGAAAGAAGCCATGCTGTATGCGTGTAGTAGTGGAGGAAAGAGAATTCGTCCATTAATCATTCTCTTAATCAGTCATTTAGAAGAAGTGGAACTTCAAAAAGTGTTACCAATTGCAGCTTCTCTAGAAATGATTCATACGTATTCATTAATTCATGATGATTTACCTGGAATGGATAATGATGATTATCGTCGTGGCAAGCTTACAGTTCATAAGCAATTTGATGAAGCAACAGCCATTTTAGCAGGGGATGCTTTATTAACACTCGCATTTGAAGAATTAGCACTAAGTCAGTTGTCCGATGCAAAAAAAGTTCGTGCTATTCAAGTATTAGGTTCAGCTTCTGGAGCTAGTGGTATGATTACCGGACAAATGAGAGATATTGCAAGTGAACATCAAGAAATTACATTAGAGCAACTTAAACAAATTCATGCGGATAAAACAGGACAATTATTATTAGCTGCCATTCGTTTAGGATTATTAGTATTAGAGGATGCGACACCTTATGAAGAAGCTCTTTTAAAATTCGGAGTTCATTTTGGCTTAGCCTTTCAAATTCAAAATGACTTACAAGATGTTTGCTGGGATTCTGAAAAAACAGGTAAAATTACTGGACAAGATGCAGCATTAGAAAAAAATACTTATCCTAGCATTTTAGGAATTGATGGAGCAAAACTTGCCTTAGAACAAGAAATTAACCAGGCAAAACAAGCGATTCTATCTATTCAAAATGAAACAACGGTTCAAAGACAAGTACAAGAAATATTTATGAAAATTCTCTCATATGTAGAGATTTAAAGGAGAAAGAATGGAAAAAGAACGAGTTGACCTTCTAGTCGTACAACAAGGATTGACAGATTCAAGGGAAAAAGCGAAAAGACTTGTTATGGCAGGACAAATTGTCGATGCTGTGAAACATATTCGCTATGATAAACCTGGCGAAAAAATTCCGATTACAACTGAACTTTATATTAAAGGAGAAACCCTTCGCTATGTTTCAAGAGGTGGATTGAAATTAGAAAAAGCTCTTGAAACATTTGATGTAAGTGTAGAAGGTAAAATTTTATTAGATATTGGTGCTTCAACAGGTGGGTTTACGGATGCAGCTCTGCAACATGGGGTTGTATTAAGTTATGCATTAGATGTAGGATATAATCAATTAGATTATAAATTAAGACAAGATGAACGAGTAGAAGTTATGGAAAGAGTGAATTTCCGCTTTAGTAAGCCTGAAGATTTTACAAAAGGAAAACCTCAAGTAGCTTCGATTGATGTTTCGTTTATTTCCTTAAAATTAATTTTACCACCATTAAAAGATATTTTAGAGATGGATGGTGACATTCTTGTACTGATTAAACCACAGTTTGAAGCAGGAAGAGAACGTATTGGAAAAAAAGGAATTGTTAGTGATCCAAAAGTTCATCAAGATGTACTAGAAGAAATTTTAGAGTATTGCGAACAAATTGGTTTTTCTGTAAATCAACTAACTTTCTCTCCAATTACGGGAGGAAGTGGAAATATTGAGTTTTTAGCACATCTGCAATTACATAAAACGGTTACTTCTCCATATGATTGGAAAAACGGTATTCAAACAGTTGTGAAAGAAGCTCATCAACAATTAAAAAAACTAAAATAGAGGTGGAACGATGATTCAAGAATTGTTTATTAAAAATTTTGCAATTATTGAAGAAGTTCGATGTCAATTTGAAAAAGGCATGACGGTGTTGACCGGGGAAACAGGTGCAGGTAAATCAATTATTATTGATGCAGTAGGATTACTTGCTGGAGAACGTGCTAGTTTAGAAATGATTCGATATGGCAGTGAAAAAGCGACAATTCAAGCAGTTTTTGCCATTGATTCTGAAGAGACAAAAAGAAACATCGAAGCATTAGGAATTGAAATTGAAAATGATGAAATCATGATTCAACGTGAATTATATCAAACTGGGAAATCTACTTGTCGCATTAATGGACAAATGGTTACTGTTTCGTTATTAAAACAAGTTGGACCGTATTTAATTGATATTCATGGTCAAAATGAACATTTCTTATTATTGAATGAAGAGCATCATTTAAGTCTTTTAGATGCATATGCTGGGCAAAAATTGGAATCATTAAAAGATTCTTATAGTCAGTATTATGAACATTTTTGTAGTATTCAAGAGCAATTAAGAAAGTTACAAACTGCTGAAAAAGAAGATGCTCAAAAAATTGATTTATTAAAATTCCAAGTAGAAGAAATTGAATTATCAAATATTTATATTGGAGAAGAGGAAGAATTAGTTCAAGAAAAGGAATATTTTACTCATTTCCAAAAAATTCAAGAACACTTAATGTCCGCTCTATCTGTGTTACAAACGGAAGAATATTCTGCAGTAGATGCGATTAGTCAAGCTTCTCAAGAAATAGGATTTTTAGAAGGAATTGGTGAAAACTATAAACAATTACACCAGCAATTACAAGAATCTTATTATCAATTACAAGATGCGGTTGCTAATATGAGTCATGAATTAGATCATGCAGAATATGATGAAGAAAGATTAGCCTATATTGAAGAACGTTTAGATGTTTATTATCAGTTAAAACGTAAATATGGAGATAATGCAGAAGAAATATTAGAATTCCAAGCACAAGCACAAGCTCAATTAAATCAAATTGAAAATAAAGAAAGTATTATTGAAACATTAATCCAA
>CAMYBO010000087.1 GCA_947254045.1 uncultured Granulicatella sp.
AGCGCAATAGTCTCGTGGGCTCGGAGATGTGTATAAGAGACAGGTATATGACATTTGTCATATTTTTATAGAATTTTGTAGCTTTTTCAGTTACACTACAATAAAAAGCAGATTGGAGGGATAGCCTTGCGTACATTCATTGAAAAATCATTATTTTTTATTCTCATCAGTATTTTTTTAGCACAGGAGAATATTGAACTGATGACAATTTTTCTAGGATTTTGTATATATATCCTCTCTCTTTCGCCTTATGTAAGTTCAAAATTCATTTCATCGATTGCATTAGGGATTTCTGGATTGCTTTGTGTTCTTTATCCACAGACTGAACTTTACAGTGTACTATTCATCATGCATGCGGTTCATTTATATGGTTTATGGGGAATTTTTTCTGGGGGGATTTTATTTTTATATCCTAATTTATTTACCCTTATCCTCGGCATCATTGGCAGCTATATCCTAATACAAACTCAAAAAGATGAAGCTTTTCAAAAGAAAAATTATCAAATCCAAAATAATTTAGAATTAGAACGCTTGAAATTAATACAGCGCCAACAATCAAATTCTGAAGAAGTTTTAAAGCAAATGGAAATTGCGACCTTAAAAGAAAGAAATCGGATTTCTCATGCATTACATGATCAACTAGGACATACTTTGAGTGCTTCTATTATGCAATTAGAAGCGCTGCAAATTATTACAACTGAACCCGTTGTAGAAGAAAAATTAGAACATTTATCAAGTATTTTACAACAGGAAATGGATGACATTCGATTAACAATCCATCAAATGTATGATGACTCATTCTCACTTTCGCAAAGAATGGATACACTCCTTCAACCTTTGAAAGAAAAAGCACAGCTAAATTTTACAAACACTATATCAGATAGTATTCCTATTAATGTAAAATATGATATTTTAACGATCTGTAAGGAATTGACAACAAACTTTATGAAACATTCTAATGGAACGCAAATTCAATTATTCCTTTTAGAACAAAAAACAACTTACACCATTGATTATAGAGACAATGGTGACCGTCCAACGAATACTCCCTCAGGCATGGGATTAACCATGATGAAGGAATTAGTGGAAAAACATAATGGAGATTTTACACTTCAAACAAATAATGGATATGAAATTTTTATTCGTATTCCAAAACAGGAGGCCTCTCATGATTAAAACCATTCTTATCGATGATGATTATTTAGTGTTACAAGCATTAGAAACCATTCTTTCTGCCCAATCTCATATTGAAGTCGTTGGTATGGGGAGTAATGGATCTGAAGCGATTCAACTCTATCAACAACATCAGCCTGATTTAGTTTTAATGGACATTCGAATGGAACCTAATTCTGGAATTGATGCAGCTAGTCAAATTTTACAAGGATATCCTGAAGCAAAAATTTTATTTTTAACGACCTTTCAAGATGATGAATATATTACAAAAGCATTAGCGATTGGCTGTAAAGGATATTTATTAAAGCAACATATTAAAGGCATTATCCCTGCCATCGAAGCGGTTATGAATCATCAAATTGTATACGATTCAACGATCGATATGCCGGTTAAAAAGTTGGTACAACGAAAAACTAGTAAGCTCCTGAACGAAAGAGAAAATGAATTACTCTATTTAGTAGCAGAAGGATACAATAATAAAGAAATCGCAGAAAAAATGTACCTAAGTGAAGGCACCATCCGAAACTACCTCTCCCTACTCTTAGAAAAATTAAACGTAAGAGACAGAACCCAATTAGCCATTTATTACTATAAAGATTTGGTAGAATAAGGAAACAAAGACACCACAAAAAGTGGTGTCTTTTAATGTGCCATTATAAAAAAAGGAATCCCCCCGTAGCAGTAGTGATTGAAACGGCACAGCCGTTCCAATCACAGGAAATTTCGAGAACTAGGCTCGAAATTTAGCCATGAGACCGCAGGTCTGCTGGCGTCCTTTGCTACATATCGGAAATTCCAATTAAAAATTTAATTCTATAAACGATTGTTCAACTCTTCTGCTAAGTCTTCAAATCCTGGTTTACCTAATAAAGCAAACATATTTTTCTTATACGCTTCAACACCAGGTTGGTCAAATGGATTCACACCATTTAAGTAACCAGAAATACCTACAGCGATTTCGAAGAAGTAAATTAAATGACCTAAAGTATAAGCTGACATATCAGGAATTGTTACAACAAAGTTTGGCACTTGACCATCCGTATGCGCTAATAAAGTACCTTGGAAAGCTTTTGTATTTACAAAATCCATTGTTTTACCTTGTAAATAACCTAAACCATCTAAATCTTCCTCAGTTTCAGGAATTGTTACAGTTTCATTAGGAGTACCCACTTTAATAACAGTTTCGAAGATATTACGTTGACCTTCTTGGATATATTGACCTAATGAGTGTAAATCAGTTGAGAAGTTCGCACTTGAAGGATAAATACCTTTCAAGTCTTTACCTTCTGATTCACCGAATAATTGTTTCCACCATTCTGAGAAGTATTGTAAAGTTGGCTCATAATTAATTAATAATTCAGTCACTTTACCTTTACGGTATAACACATTTCTTGCTACCGCATATTGATAAGCTTCATTTTCTTTTAAGTTTGGTGAGCTATAAGCCACACGAGCATCTTCAGCCCCTTGCATTAATGCATCTACATCTGCACCAGTTACAGCAATTGGTAATAAACCTACAGCTGTTAATACAGTGAAACGTCCACCTACATCATCTGGAATAACAAATGTTTGATAACCTTCAACATCTGCTTCTGATTTTAATGCTCCACGAGCACGGTCAGTTGTTGCATAAATACGTTTAACCGCTTCTTCTTTACCATATTTTTTAATTAATAAATCTTTGAACACACGGAACGCAATTGCTGGTTCTGTTGTTGTACCTGATTTAGAAATAACGTTTACTGAGAAATCACGGTCGCCAATTAACTCAATTAAACCATGTAAGTAAGTTGAGCTAATGCTGTTTCCTGCGAATAACACTTGAGGTGTTTTACGTTGTTCTGCTGGTAAATAGTTGTAGAATGCATGATTTAAGAAATCAATTGCTGCACGAGCTCCTAAATATGAACCACCGATACCAATAACAACTAATACTTCAGAATCTTCTTGAATTTTTTTAGCTGCTTCTTTGATACGAGCAAATTCTTCTTTGTCATAGTCACGTGGTAAGTTAATCCAACCAGTGAAGTCTGCACCTGCTCCTAATCCCTCTCTTAAATCTTTGTCAACTGCTGTTACAGTTGATTGTAATTGATTGATTTCTTCTTGATTAAAGAAACCTAATGCTTTGGAATAATCAAATGAAATATGTCCCATGATGAACCTCCTAAAAATTTCTTCTTTCATTATATCAATTTTTCTATAAAATGAGTACTACTATGCTTTATTTTCCTTCGGCTTCACAAATTTTTCTTGCGCTTCTTCAATCCAATACGGTAATTGATGCGCTAAAGATGAAAATCCAATTGGAGGAGTAAAGCGTTTCTTATTTCTCTTAATTCTCGTTGGTGTAGAAGGTACATCTAGTTTTTCTAATGCACGAATTGATAAACTAATTTTATCAGTAAATTCATCTACATCAATTACTTTTGCAGTTACTTCTTCTCCAATTTTTACAAAATTATGCACATTATCCATATATCCATGCTTACATTCAGAAATATGAATTAATCCTTGTGTTTCTTCATCCAAAGCTAGAAAAATTCCATAAGGCTGAACCCCTGTCACTTTAGCAGTAATCACATCTCCAATGCGATACGTCTGTGTCATTTGCAACCCCTAGCCTTTCACTACTGTTGTTGATTCAATGACAACATCTTCTAACGGACGGTCTTGACCATTACGTTCAACGGATTCAATTTTTAATACGACATCCATTCCTTCAACAACACGACCGAACACAGTATGACGATGATCTAACCAAGGTGTTCCACCATCTTTTGCATAAGCTTCAATAATTTTTTCTGGCCATCCCATCTCTTTTAATTGTGTCAACATTTGAGCTGGAACATGTTTCGCTGTTACGATGAAAAATTGTGAACCGTTTGTATTTGGTCCAGCATTTGCCATTGAAAGAGCACCGTAAAGATTAAATAATTCTTTTGAAAATTCATCTTCAAATTTTGGACCCCAAATCGATTCACCACCCATACCAGTACCAGTTGGGTCTCCACCTTGAATCATAAAATCTTCAATAACACGGTGGAAAATGACTCCATCATAGTATCCATTTTTCGCATGTGTCACAAAGTTTTTAACGGTCTTCGGTGCACGCTTTTTAAATAATTCTAACGTAATATCCCCCATATTTGTATGTAAAATTACAACAGGGTTGCCTTTTAATTGTCTTCTTAATTGTGGAAATATAACCATTTTCCCCTTATTCTTCCCTTCTTTTCTAAGTTTTATACTACTTCAATTAAACCATAAAATGCCTTTTTTATCAATTTATGGACGAAGTCTTAACCTACTCTTCTCCAACAGAAGCAACGATTTGTGCCCAATAACGATCCACTAACAAATCTTTTTCTGGCTTTGCTTTTTCTAATTGTTTCTCTGCAATTTTTAACAGTTCTTCTGAAACTGGAATAAAATGAGAAATTTTCTTTCCATTTACAATATAAATTCCAACTCCTGCTTCTTGTTGATTACTAAAAAGAATACGATCAAATACAATATTTTTTTGCAACATTCGATCGACACAGTAATATTTTACAATTTCAATGATACGATCGTCATAACCTTCTTCTGCAATACATAACTTTTCAAAAAATTCATCACAGCTTCCCACATAACGAACAGCATATCCGCTATCTAAGAAATCTTGATTCGTTGTTTGATCATCAATTAAAACTTGTTGCAATTCCTTTTGCATTTCTTCTTCTTTTGGATAGAAATGAATTAAAATTTTCTTATCCATATCCTGATAATTCAAAATATATGGAATAAAGTATTTTTGCCCACAATGTGGACAAGTACATTGAAATACTGTTTGATTGATTAATTTTTCTTTTAACTCTGGAGTTTCAGTCACATTCACATTTTGATAAATCGTATAGTCAAAATACTTTTGACATGTTTCACAGTGAATTGGGACTTGATTTACTTCTGTCATGAATATACCTTCTTTCGAATTCTACTGTGCCTAGTATACCACGCTCGTCAAAAACTTTCCCCTTTTATTTACTGTTTTTCCTTTCCATATTTGGTATAACGTTTGAGAATATGGTATAGTATAAAAGACTAATTAGGAAAGAGTGTATCTATATGACTATTTTTGAAAATTACCCTTTAATAGCAGCATTATCATCAATATTATTTGCACAATTTGTTAAATTTCCAATCGCCTTTTTCACTCGAAAAAAAGGAGCACATTTATCCCTTATGACAAGTACGGGTGGAATGCCGAGTTCTCACTCTGCTGCCGTTACTTCACTCATTACAGCTCTTGGATTGGAATATGGATTTGCTTCTCCACTTGTAGCAATTGCCACAACATTTGGTGTGATTGTCATGTTTGATGCGATGGCGGTTAGACGTCAAAGTGGTGAACAAGGAATTTTATTATCCCAATTATTTGAAGAACAATTAAGAGATGAATCTACCAAATTATCAGAAATTGAAATTGATGATGATGAACCGATTCAATTATTTAATAC
>CAMYBO010000088.1 GCA_947254045.1 uncultured Granulicatella sp.
AGTAGAGGAAATGATGGATTCGATTTTATCAAAAATTCAAGAAAATCCTCAAAAAAGTATTCGATTTGATAAATGTTTCCCTTCGTTTCATCGTCATGCCATTGTGACAACATTTTTGGCGATGTTACAATTGGTAAGGGAACATAAAATTCGTTTGGTTCAACATGTGCCTTATGAAGATATTGTTTTAGAAACTTGCGATAAAGGTGGTGCATTTAGTGAATAATTATTTAGCAGCAACTCAAGCTTTATTATTTGTAGCAGGAGATGATGGCTTAACACTAGAAGAAATTAGTTATGTCGTTGGTATTGAAAAAACGGCAGTTCGACAACTATTAGAAGAATTAATGGAACAATTAAAAGATGAAACAAGTGGTTTAGAATTAATATTAACAGCGCAACGATATAAATTTGTGACGAAAGCATCGTTAAAACCATATCTTGAAAAATATGCTGTTTCTCCATTTTCTTCTCAATTATCTAGTGCAGCTTTGGAAACATTGGCTATTATTGCTTATAAACAGCCTATTACAAGATTAGAAGTAGAAAGTATTCGTGGAGTTCAATGTAGTGGATCTATTCAAAAATTATTGTTAAGAGATTTAATTGAAGAAGCCGGTCGAATGGATAGTCCAGGTCGTCCAAAATTATATCGTACGACCACTTATTTTATGGATTATTTTGGATTAGAAACATTGGATCAATTACCAGATGTGGAATCATTACTAGAATTAAGCCAAGAAGAAAGTAAGCAATTATTTAAAAATAATGAAGACTTATTTGCAGAATTAGAACAAAAGCATCAAGATGAAGAAACTATTTCGTAAGAAAGGAAGGAGTATCTCGTGGAAAGATTACAAAAGGTTATGGCACATGCCGGAATTGCATCTCGTAGAAAATGTGAAGCCTTTATTGAAGAAGGTCGTGTGAAAGTAAATGGTACTGTTGTCAGAGAATTAGGATATAAAGTGTCTCAAACAGATAAAATTGAAGTGGATGGTATTCCAATTTATAAAGAAGAACCTGTTTACTTTATGTTTTATAAGCCAAAATCTGTATTATCAAGTGTAACAGATGATAGAGGACGTACCGTTATTAGTGATTATTTTAAAGATGTTCCTCAGCGTGTCTATCCTGTAGGAAGATTAGACTATGATACAACAGGATTAATTTTATTAACGAATGATGGAGAATTTGCGAATTTAATGACACATCCAAAACATCATGTTGAAAAGAAATATATTGCTAAAGTAAAAGGTGTTCCAACCCCTCGTCATATGAGACTCTTAGAAAGAGGGATTTGGATTGATGGCAAGAAAACTTCTAAAGCAGTTGCCAGAATATTATCCGTTGATACTGAAAAAAATACAGGAATTGTTTCTTTAACGATTCATGAAGGTTGGAATCACCAAGTAAAGAAAATGTTTGAAGCGGTTGAATTACCAGTTCAAAAATTAAAACGAGAAGAATTTGGATTCTTAACATTAGAAAATTTAAGACCGGGAGATTATCGTGAACTTCGTGCCTTTGAAGTTCAAAAATTAGTTCGTTTAGCAAAGAATGAGATTTAATTGACTTTCTAAAAGCAATTGAAAAACAATACTAATAAAATAGATAATTATGGTATAATGACAAGAGTAAACCTCTTGTCTTTTTTTGAGGAATTTTCACTGAAGTGAGGAACAATATGAGTATCATAATTCAAACAACATCACAAGAAGAAACGATGAAAATAGGTGAATTATTAGCAAAAGATGCTTTTCCTAACAGTACGATTATTTTATCTGGAGATTTAGGAGCTGGAAAAACTACTTTTACAAAAGGTTTTGCTTTAGGTTTAGATATCACACGTGTCATCAAAAGTCCAACCTATACATTAATTCGTGAGTATACTAAAGGTCGCTTACCTTTATTTCATATGGATATGTATCGTATTGAAGAAAGTGGAGGAGCAAGTGAAATAGGTTTAGAAGAATATTTTCATCGTGAAGGTGTTGTCATGGTGGAATGGGCGAATTTTATCGAAGAAGAATTACCTATGAATCGATTAATTATTTCTATTGAACAAACTTCTCTTATGACTCGTACGATTACAATGACTGCAATTGGAGAAGAATATGAAAATTGGTTAAATCAATTTGAAGGTTGGTGGACAAATGAAAGAGAAAGTTGAATTAGAAATTGAAGTAGTCTCTGTAGAGGATGCAGAAGCTTTAATTGAATATACAAAAAAAGTTGGAAAAGAAACAAATTTTTTAAGCTTTGGTGAAGAAGGATTAGAGTTAAGTATCCAACAAGAAGAATTATATATTCAATCTGTTTTAGAAAGTGATCATCAAATAATGCTACTTGCAAAATTAGGACAAGAAATTATTGCAGTCGCTTCAATTGGAGGGAATTCGAAAGAAAAATTCAAACATGTTGGAGAATTAGGCATTAGTATTTTAAAAGAATATTGGGGACAGGGTCTTGGTAGTGCCCTAATGGAAGAATTATTATTATGGGCAAAAGACTATTCACCTCTTGAAAAAATTAAATTAGCAGTCGTTAAAGGAAATGTTGCCGCTATTGCTTTATATAAAAAGTTTGGATTTGAAGTAGTAGCGATTGAAGAAAAAGAAATGAAAGTAAATGGTCAATATTATGATGTCATTCAAATGGCCTATTTTTTAGAAAAGGAGTAATACATGAAAGTCGGAATTATTGCAGCGATGGAAGAGGAGAAACGTCTTCTATCTGAAGAAATGACAATTGAACAGGAAGTAAAAATTGCAGGATGGACATTTTTAGAAGGAACTTTAAATGGCGTTTCGATTGTATTAGTGCAATCTGGTATTGGTAAAGTAATGTCTAGTGTAACAGCTGCTTTATTAATTCATCATTTTAATGTAACTCTTGTGATTAATACAGGATCAGCGGGTGGATTTGGAACAGAAATGAATATTGGAGATATTGTAGTTGCTACAGAATTAGCATATAGCGATGCAGATGTAACAGCTTTTCAATATGAATATGGTCAAATGCCAGGGATGCCTGCACGTTTTCAAGCTCAAGTGATTGAAGATGACGTGATTGAGGAAATTCAGTCTGAATTGAAGTTATCTGTTTTTAAAGGCTTAGTCGTTTCAGCAGATAGTTTTATTCATCGTGAAGATCAACGGTTATTTATTTTAAACCATTTCCCAGATGTTTTAGCAACAGAAATGGAGGGAGCTTCTATTGCGCAAGCTTGTTGTGCATTGCAAACTCCAGTGATTGTTGTTAGAGCTATCTCGGATATGCCAGAAAAAGGAACATCAGCAGTTGATTTTGATACATTTATTGTAGAAGCAGGTCGAAAATCAGCACTGATTGTTCATCAATTATTACATCATTTAAAAGAAGCTTAATGATTAGGGGGAGTTCTCGTGTTAAATATTGGAGTTGTTGGGATTGGGGCGATTGCACAAAAAGCCTATTTACCAGTAATGCGTTCGATTGGTAATGTGAAATGGTATATGTGTACTAGAAATGTTGAAGTTTTACAACGAGAATCAAAACTATTAGGACGTTGTATTCCATGTAGTAGTGTGGAAGAATTATTACAGTTTGATTTAGATGGGGTCATGATTCATGTCTCAACAGATGCCCATGTAGAAGTTGCAAAGCAATTTTTAGAAAAAGGAATTCCTGTATATTTAGATAAACCGATTGCTCCTAGTTATGAAGAAACGCTTGAATTGTATCGATTAGCACAGGAAAATCAAACTTTCTTAACAGCTGGATTTAATCGACGTTTTGCGCCAAAAGTTGTGGAACTAAAAAATGTTGCTCATAAGAAGAGAATTGTAACAGAAAAAAATTGTACAATTCCAAGTTTTGATAATCGAACTCGTATCTTTGATGTTTTTATTCATCCATTGGATACAGCGTTCTTTTTAATGGATGAAAAACCAAAACGTGGTTCATTTTATTATAAGAAAAATCGTGGCGTTATTGAACAATGTACGATTTATTTAGAAAATGAGGAACAATCAGCCATTGTGATGATGAATACAGAATCTGGGGCGAATCTTGAAAGAATTGAAGTTCAAGCAGAAACAGGCACTTTTTCATTACAAAATTTAACAGACTTGACGATTTATCAAGGTGGAGAAGAAATTAAAGATCATTTTTCATCATGGGATTCTACTTTATATAAGAGAGGGTTTGAGAGTATTGTTCATTCCTTTATTATTGCTGTTCAAACTCAAGGTGAAAATCCAGTTTCTCCTATTTCAAGCTTATTAAGTCATTTTATTTGCGAGAGATTAGCACATGCAAAAGCATCCGAAGGCTTTTTATCATTTGACGTAGAAACTGTTGAATAGTATCATTAAAAAGATATTGCATAATTAGGAGAGAAGAAGATGAAAGAATGGTGGAAAGAGCAATTTCCAGAAGTGAAAGTTTGCTTCCATGAACCTTTAAGGAAATATACTTTTACTAAAACAGGTGGAGAAGCTGAGTGTTTAATTTTCCCAAAAGATAAACATGAAACAGCAAATATTATTAAAGCTTTACAAGAAAAACAAATTCCTATTACGGTACTAGGAAATGCTAGTAATGTGATCGTTAGAGATGGTGGCATAAAAGGAGCAGTAATTTTATTAAATGAAATGACTGCAATGAAAGTAATGGAAAATAAAATTTTAGCAGAAGCTGGAGTTTCTCTGATTGAAGTGACAAAATGCGCCTTAGAACAATCTTTAACAGGATTAGAATTTGCATGCGGCATCCCAGGAAGTGTTGGGGGAGCCATGTATATGAATGCAGGTGCTTATGGTGGTGAAGTATGTGAAGTGGTTGAATTTGTCGATGTTGTGACTCGTACGGGTGAAATCAAACGTCTAACAAATGAAGAATTGGAGTTTTCATATCGTCATAGTGCCCTACAAGAAAGTGGAGATCTTGTCATTGATGTTTGCTTTAACTTGAGTCCTGGGCAACAAGAAACGATTCAAGCTAAAATGGAAGAATTAACGCATTTACGTGAAAGTAAACAACCTTTAGAATATCCTTCTTGTGGAAGTGTGTTTAAACGTCCAGAAGGTCATTTTACTGGGAAATTAATTCAAGATGCTGGACTTCAAGGATTCCAAATCGGTGGGGCTCAAGTGTCTAAAAAGCATGCAGGGTTTATTGTAAACATTGACCATGCAACAGCTACGGATTATTTAGCGGTTATACAACATGTTCAAGATGTAGTATTTGAACAATTCCAAGTGGCACTCGAACCAGAAGTAAAAATTATTGGTGAAGAGTCAAAATAGAGGAGAAAAATGATGAAAGAGAATAAATTCTTAAAAACAGGTCTTCTTCATGTAGTTTCATTAATTGTTTTAGTTTTAAGTTATCACTATGTTGGAATTACTTTGCCTATTTTTACTGGAGTAGATATTAACTTCTTTTATATTTTACTAGCGATTGTGGCTGGTTTAGCGGGTTCGTTGTTTGCTGCAGTGGTTGGGGTAGCAACGATTTTGATTGATTTATTATTAGGGACGACTGAACAGTGGATTGCGATTGCGATTTCTGTGGGATTGCTTGGATATGTGTTTGGTTTGGGCATTCGTCGTAAGTCGTTTTTAGCGGGTACTTTTTCTCGTCATGATGCTTTACG
>CAMYBO010000089.1 GCA_947254045.1 uncultured Granulicatella sp.
GATGAGCGCAATAGTCTCGTGGGCTCGGAGATGTGTATAAGAGACAGGTACTATAGTGTTAGTAATTGAAGGTATGAAAATCTTAGTAACTTATCCTGCGTTATTTTATTACGATGATTCAGATGGTACTAGTGCACCTTACTTTGTACATTTTCCAGATTTTTCAAATATTTCTGGTACTCAAGGAAAAGATATTAGTGATGCATTAAAAATGGCAAGTGAGTGGCTAGGCATGAATGCTGCTGATTGTATCGAAAATGATATCGATTTACCTAAGCCATCAGATATAAATTCTTTATCCTTAGTTGAGTATAATCCTTTCAAGGATAATAAAGATATGGAATTAAAATTTGATTCCAAAAAATCATTTATTTCTATGGTAGGTGTAAATGTAAATCATTATTTAGGAAATCTAGAACTAGTAAAAAAGACTTTAACGATACCGAGATGGGCTGATAAGTTAGGAAGAGAATTAGGTTTAAATTTTTCTCAACCATTAACGGAAGCAATTGTCGAAAGAAAAATAAACTTTTAGGATTTCCTAAGAGTTTATTTTTTGCGATGAATATAATAGAGCAACAAGAAAGATTTCTAATGTGTTGTTTCTGTACCGTCGAAATATCAAAATCAAAGTACAAAAGCAACCTTCTTTAGCAAACTTAGCGAAGCTGTTAAAGTAACAGAAACCTATTGAATTATTTGACAAATAAAACAGATTTTTTTATACTAATTGAGTATGAACCAGTCAGATAAAAGAATTTTAATCGTAGAGAGGTCTAGACGGTGAAAATGACCACAAAATTTATGCTCCTGATTGGAATTTTGTAGAAATACAGACGCTTCCCGCGTTATCGGAATGAATGAGGATGAAATGCTGTTTCATTGTAAGCAAGGTGGTACCGCGTGGTAGACGCCCTTGTAACAATGGGGCAGTTTTTATTTTCTTTAATAAACGAAAAGGATGGTAAAGATGAAAAAATTATCTAGTAGTGAAATTCGTCAAATGTATCTTGATTTCTTCCAAGAGAAAGGACATAAGGTACATCCAAGTGCAAGTTTAATTCCTGTGAATGATCCAACATTATTATGGATCAACTCAGGGGTAGCTACTTTGAAAAAATATTTTGATGGAACAGAAACACCTGAAGTTCCAAGAATTACAAATGCTCAAAAGAGTATTCGTACAAACGATATTGAAAATGTAGGTCATACTGCAAGACACCATACATTATTTGAAATGATGGGGAATTTCTCAATCGGCGATTACTTTAAAGAAGAAGTAATTCCATGGGCTTGGGAATTTTTAACAAGTGAAAAATGGTTAGCATTAGACCCAAATCGTTTATATGTAACTTATTATCCAAAAGATCCTGAAACAAAATACTTATGGTTGGAAAATGTTGGATTACCAGAAGACCATATTATTCCTGTAGAAGATAACTTCTGGGATATCGGTGCTGGACCATGTGGACCAGATACTGAGATTTTCTATGACCGTGGTGAAAAATATCAAACATTAGCTGAAGATGATCCTGAAAATTATCCAGGAGGAGAAAACGAACGTTATTTAGAAATTTGGAACTTAGTATTCTCTCAATTTAACCATATGCCAGATGGTACTTATCCTCCATTACCACATAAAAACGTCGATACGGGGATGGGATTAGAGCGTGTTGTTTCTGTAATTCAAGATACTCCAACAAACTTTGAAACAGATTTATTCATGCCAATTATTCAACAATTAGAACAACTAAGTGCTGGTAAAAGATATAATACTTCAAAAGATTTAGATGTTTCATTTAAAGTTATTGCTGACCATATTCGTGCAGTAAGCTTTGCGATTGGTGATGGTGCGTTACCTTCAAATGAAGGACGTGGATATATTATCCGTCGTTTAATCCGTCGTTCAGTAATGCATGGTCAACGTTTAGGCATTCAAGGTTCATTCTTAACAAAATTAGTGCCAACTGTTGCAAGTATTATGCATAGCTACTATCCTGAAGTAACTGAAAATATGGAGTTCATTCAAAAAGTTATTGCAAATGAAGAAAATCGTTTCCAAGAAACAATTCATGATGGACTTGCTATTTTAGAAACAGTATTTGCTGAAATGAAAGAGCAAAATCAAACAGTTTTATCAGGTGAAAATGCATTTAAACTATATGATACTTATGGATTCCCTTATGAATTAACATTAGAATATGCTAGTGATAATGGTTACGAAGTGGATGAAGACGGATTCCAAGCTGAAATGAAAGCACAAAAAGAACGTGCTCGTGCAGCTCGTAATACAGAAACTTCTATGAATGTTCAATCAGCTGTTTTACGTGATATTACAGTGGAAAGTACATTTGTGGGATATGGCCGTACAACTGAAAAAGGTTTATTAAGTGCAATTGTATTTGAAGATGAATTAGTAGAATCTGCTTTAGAAGATACAAGAGTACAAGTTGTCTTCAATCAAACTCCATTCTATGCTGAAATGGGTGGACAATTATCTGACCATGGTGTCATTAAAGATGAATCAGGTCAAGTAGTTGCAACTGTTGTTCAAGTGAAGAAAGCTCCAAATGGTCAACCATTACATACAATTGATGTTGTTGCTCCAATGCAATTAAACTCAACTTATGTATTAGAAGTTGATCAACAAGAACGAGCTAAATTAATTAAAAACCACACTGCAACTCACTTATTACACCAGGCATTAAAAGAAGTATTAGGAACACATGCTAACCAAGCAGGTTCATTAGTAGCTCCAGGATATTTACGTTTTGACTTTAGTCACTTTGGACAAGTAACAGCTGAAGAATTAGCTGAAATGGAACGTATTGTAAATGAAAAAATTTGGGCAGCTTTAGATGTAGTGACGGTTGAAACTACATTAGAAGAAGCGAAAAAATTAGGCGCAATGGCTTTATTCGGTGAAAAATATGGTAATAAAGTTCGTATGGTAAACATTGCAAACTGGTCTATCGAATTATGTGGTGGGGTTCACGTTTCAAATACTCAAGAAATTGGTCTATTCAAGATTATTTCTGAATCTGGTATTGGTGCCGGAGTTCGCCGTATTGAAGCTGTGACAAGTCAAGAAGCATTTGAATTATTAGCAAAACATGAATTGTTGTTAAAACAAATTGCAAGCGATGTTAAAGCTGTTCAATTAGATAGCACTCCAGAACGAGTTTCTCACTTACAACAAGAATTAAAAGAAGCTCAACATGAAATTTCAGCGTTGAAAGCTAAATTAATGAAATCTGAAGTAGCAGACTTATTTGAATCTGTTTCTACAGCAGGAAACTACTCATTCATTACAGTTCACTTACCAAACAAAGATATGAATGAATTGCGTCAATTAGCGGATACTTGGAGACAAAAAGCAGCAAGTGATGTATTCGTCGTAGCAACTAATGAGGGAGAAAAAGCGAATTTATTAGCTGCAGTTTCTAAAGATGCAAATGAAAAAGGAATTAAAGCAGGAGATATTATCAAAGCAATTGCTTCACATATCCAAGGTGGCGGTGGTGGCCGTCCAGATATGGCTCAAGCGGGTGGTAAAAATCCAGCAGGTATTCCAGCTGCGTTAAAAGCGGTAGAAGAATTCTTAGCTCAAGCATAATGATTCAATTGAAATGGAGTAGAATGTGATCCATTCTACTTCATTTTTTTAAGGAAAGTTTAATCTCTATCGAATTGATTGTAGTTTTTGCTAAAATTTAGTAGAATGAAGATACAAAGAAATGAGGTGTTAATATGAGTTCAATGGATGAAACAGTTCTATTTAACTTTCATGATAAAGATGAAAAAACAGTACAAGAGACATTAACAATTGTTTATGATGCATTAAACGAAAAAGGCTATAGTGCAGTCAATCAAATTGTTGGGTACTTATTATCTGGCGATCCAGCTTATATTCCTCGACATCGTGATGCTAGAAATCTAGTAAGACGTCACGAGCGTGATGAAATTATCGAAGAATTAATCCGCCATTATATTCGTTCGACAGGTAGAGATTGTTAATGAGAGTAATGGGATTAGATGTCGGCAGTAAAACGGTTGGAGTTGCGATTAGTGACCCATTAGGTTGGACTGCTCAAGGTGTTGAAACGATTGCGATTAATGAAGCTGCAAGTGAATTTGGCTTTAACCGTGTGGTGGAATTGGTTAAAGAATATGAAGTTGAGAAGATTGTTATCGGTATGCCAAAAAACATGAATAATACAGCTGGGCCAAGAGCTGAAGCTTCACAAAAATATGGTAGAAGTTTAGAAAAACGTTTAGAGATTCCAATCGTTTTTCATGATGAACGGTTAACAACAATGCAAGCAGAAAGAATGCTTGTTGAGGAAGCGAATGTTTCTCGTAAAAAGAGAAAAGAAGTGATTGATAAGTTAGCAGCCGTCATCATTTTACAAAATTATTTAGATTTAAATATTACATAGAAAAGAGGAAACGTAATGACAGAACATACACATGAACATGATGGACATGAACATATTACAATTATTGATGAAGAAGGAAATGAAGTCTTACACGAGGTTTTATTTACTTTCGATTCAGAAGATTATGGTAAATCATATGTTTTAGTATACCCCGCAGGAATTCCAGAGGGAGAAGAAGTTGAACTTCAAGCATTTTCTTATGTTGAAGCTGAAGATGGTACTGAAGGAGATTTACTTCCTATCGAAACTGATGAAGAATGGGATATGATTGAGGAAGTTTTAAATACTTTCTTAGATGAAGAAGAAGAATAAATGATGTGAGAAGACGCCTGATAGGATGCTATTTGGTGTCTTCTTTCCTTTTAAGATACAAAATTTGACTTTCCTGAAGTAGCAATGGACGCCAGCAGCTTCGTAAGCGAAGCTCATGGTACTACGTCAAGTTTATTTTGTCTTCATAGTATATCTTGATAGAATTTGTAACATAATTGTAGAACTCCTAGTCTTCAATTGTTATATGAATTCATGTATAATGACAACGAAGTTAAAAGGAGGAATTATATGTCACAAAAGGACCGTTTTAAAGCAGGATTCATTTATGAAAATGATGAAATTAGAGCTATCCGAAAAAAAGAATCTAAAATCACAAGAAATATTGTACGATTATTCGCCATTATATTGGCAGTAATTGTAATTGGTGGGGGAGTATATGGATACTACTATGTTTCTAGTGCATTAAAGCCTGTTAATGCTCAACAAACTCAAACAGTAGAAGTAGAAATTCCAGCAGGATCTTCCGTAAAACAAATTGCTAAAATTTTAGAAGATAATAAGCTAATACGTAATTCAAAAATTTTTAATTTCTATATTAAATTTAAAAATGTAGCCGGATTTAAAGCAGGATTTTATCAATTATCTCCATCGATGGATATTGATCAAATTTTAGGGCAATTAGCAGATGGTGGTAAAGATAAATCTGCTAATGTTGCAAAAGTTGTCGTGCGTGAAGGGGAAACTTTGGCAGGAATTGCAGAAGAATTAGAAAAATCTACGAAATATTCTAAAGAAGACTTTATGAATAAAGTACAAGAACAAGCTTTCATTGATCAATTAGTACAAAAATTCCCACGATTATTTAAAGATGCTCAAAAAGCACAAAATGTTCGTTATTTCTTAGAAGGATATTTATATCC
>CAMYBO010000090.1 GCA_947254045.1 uncultured Granulicatella sp.
CTATTATTCTATGCGGTATTTTATTTTGGATTTCCAGTCATTGCTTTTGGTGTGAAACATATTTTCTTAAAACGACAACATGTATTCCATTACTGGTTAACACAATATGAAGCCATGAATGCTCTAGCGATTATTTTATTAGTCATTACAGCATTTATGACATTTGTTTCTCCAATTGCTTTATTAGTCGTTATTTTATTCTTCTATACATTACATTTGTTTACTTTTATCGTAACGTTTGTAATTTCAATTGCTCAAGAACAAAATGATACTCAATTAGATACTCCATACATCGCTTTAATTGGTTTATGTATTCAATTAATTATCGTGTTAAGTTTATTATTTATTTTATTTTAAACAGCAAAAAGTCCATAGATTCTGTACTGCACCCCAAAAGTTAGATTTTTCATGTCTAACTTTTGGGGTGTTTTTTATGAAATTAACTTATGAAGATAAAATAGAAATTTATCAACTGAGAAAACAAGGTAAAAGCTTAAAGAATCTTTCACAGATATACGATATTGCCTTCAATCTCTGCTTGTATTGCTTAACTAGTAACTCTATTTGAAAGTTTGATAATCTATCTAAGAAAAAACGCGCCAAAAATTTTGGCGCGAACTCCCTAGGGAGTTATTGATATATTTTGTTCTCTATTTGGAACTAAAAATAGCATTAAATATTTCTTTAAAGAATGCCACGATTTTATCCAACCATCCTTCACGATTCGCTTGATCTACTAATTGACCAATCTTTCCTTTTACAGTATTGGATAATGAATTTAATTGTTCTAAGACTTGTTTGGAATCAATCGCACTAGTTTGTTGATAACTTAAAGCAAACTGAATAATATTATTCACTTGAGTTGGACTAATGACTTTATCTAATCCATATTTTTTCAATGCCTCATTAACAATTCTTTCAACATCTTCTTTTGTAGCTACTTGACCTTGTTTTTCTTTAATTTCTGCTAGAGATTTCTTAATATCAATCATTGCTTGGTCTAATTTTGCAGCATCAAAGCCTTTTTCTTTCGATTGTTCTTGAGCAATTTGATTGGTTAATTCTAATTCTTGTTGTGCAACGGCTGTACGTTTTCCATCTAATACAACCCCATTTGCTTCAAAAGCTTTATATACACCTGTTAAAGCAGATTCACCAGTTACTTTGGATACAGCTGCTACTTCAATTTCTGCATCCGCCACCCCTGCTGTAATCGCAGCATTGGCATATTGCTCAGAAGTAACAAGAGTAATATTTTTCGGAGTAGCAATATGAACTTTTACCCCTTCACCTTTATTTCTCTTTTGAACCATAACAGATGAAATCATCACTGAAGTATTCGCTTCGCCAGCACCTAAGTATTTCACTAAGTCTTCTCCAGTAGCTTTTGTTGTCGTTACTGTATTTTCATCTTTAATTCCTAATAATTTAGATGTTTCTTTAATCTGTTGGTCATTTAAACCACCACCGTAAACAACGGTTGGTTTCCCCCATTTCTCATTAATAGCTGTCGTATCAATCGCATAAACTTGCTGAGAAACAAGTCCTAATAGCATGGTAGCCACCACTATAGGGCGAACTATTTTTTTCATGTCATTAACCTCCTTTGACTATTCTATCTTACTCTATTTTTTTGAAAAAATGTGGAGATTTTTATTAAGAATTTACTAAAAATACCTCTGCGAATCTACTTCACAGAGGTATAGGCTAATGTTTTAGTTTCATATGTTTTTCTTGCAATTGTTCTTTCATGGTAATGAAATAAACGGCTATTAGAATAAGCACTATTCCCACAATGTCAATTCCTTGGAAAACTTCTCCTAATAAAATAATGGAGAAGAATACCGAAGAAATTGGTTCTGCGGATGCTAATAAACTACCTTGAACAGGTCCAATGAGTGAAACTCCTTCTAAATACAATGTATAGGCAAAAATCGTTCCTATCCCAATAATACCGATAAAGGCAAATAAAGTGTAAGGTTCCCATTGAATCGTATATTGCCAACTAGCACTTCCGATATAAAATAAAATTCCACCGGACAATAATCCTAATCCAGTTACAATTAAACTTCCCCATTGCTGAATTAATTTACCTGGTAACAAAGTATATAATGCATAGGCAAATGCAGAAATAATTCCCCAAAATAATCCTGCTGGACTAAGAGACAAGTTAAACGGATTTCCATGAGTTGCGATAACAAATGTACCTAACAAAGCAAAAAAGATTGCAACAAATTCCATTACCGTTGGTACTGTCTTCTCTTTTATACTCACATAAATGACAATTAAAATCGGACAAGTATATTGCAGTACAGTCGCCGTTCCCGCATTGGACGTATGAATGGCAAATAAATACGTTAATTGGCATAACATCAATCCACAAATTCCAAAGAACAAGATTCTCCCCATTTTTTTGGGAGACTTCACTACTTCACGAAATTGTTTTGATTGTTTCCAAAATGCAAATAGAGTTAAGACTAAACCAGCAATCATCATTCGAAGTGCTGTTAAATAAATGGGAGAAACTTCTGAATCATTCATCAAATATTGACCACAAGCTCCAGATAATCCCCACGAAATTGCACCGATTAATGTATAAACTCTTCCCTTTACTATTTTATTCAAAACGATTCCTCCTATTTTTCAGAAATGAAGAACGCTCCTAATGAAGTGGTAGAGAATAATAAAATCATTGGATAAATCTCTAAACGTCCAGCAATCATTCCAAGAGATAATAAAATCGTATTAAAATCAGAATACATAGAGAAATTACTTGTTGGTCCCACTTCTCCTAATCCAGGCCCAATATTATTAAAGGTCGCTGCAACACTTGAGAATGCTGTTAAGAAGTCAGGCGCTTCAATCGAAATTGAAATTAACAATACCAAAAATACAGCCACGTATACTAATAAGTAATTCGCAATTCCACTCGACATTTTATCGTCAACTACTTTTCCGTTAAACTTCGACATAATCACTCGACGTGGTTGTCCCATTTTTTTAATTTCTGCGATGGCATTTTTGAAATAAATCACTACACGAGAAACTTTAATTCCCCCAGCAGTAGAACCAGCACACCCACCTATGAACATTAATAGTAATAACACAACTTGAGGAAATACACCCCACAACCCAAAATCAACTGTAGAATATCCTGTTGTTGTAATAATCGATGAAACTGTGAAAAATACACTTCTGAACGGAACGTCTAATTGCGATTGAACGATACTTAATGAAGCGAAAATAGAGACAGATGCAAATGCTATAATTCCAATATAAGAACGTCCTTCTTCATCCGTCAATACTTCTCGAATCGATCCTAATAATAAGAAATAATATAAGTTAAAATTCACACCAAATAGCATCATCCCAACACCGATAATCCACTCGACCATCTCAGGATTTTGATAAATGGCAAAACCTGCATTGTTAATAGAGAACCCACCTGTTCCAGCTGTCCCGAATGATAATAATAAGGCATCAAATAACGGAACTTTAACTAGCATTAAAATAATAACCAATATCGCTGTCATCACTAAATAAATCGTATATAAAATACGAGCAGTCTTTGCTAGTTTGGATACTAATTTTCCAAAAACTGGTCCTGGGACTTCCGCACGCATTAACTGAACAGAATCAGATCTAGTACTTGGAAGAATCGCTAGCGCAAATACTAGAACTCCCATTCCTCCCACTAAGTGAGTAAAGCTACGCCAAAATATTGAAGAATAGCCTAAAATAGATAAATCACTTAAAATACTTGATCCAGTTGTTGTAAAACCACTTGCCGTCTCAAAAAATGCATCTGCTACATTAGGAATCTCTCCTGCAAATACAAATGGTAGGCCACCAAAAAAGGATAATAATATCCAACTTAACGCTACCGTTACAATTCCGTCTCGTGGCATAATTTTCATATTTTTAGGCTTTGCTGGTGTACAAACTGTGCCAATAACAACCAGTAAAGCAATCGTTCCAGCATAACTTAACAGTTGATGGAGGCTTTCACGATAAATCAAACTAACGATTACTGGTAGAAGTAATAATAAAGCTTCTACTTGTAAAATTTTTCCTACCAAATAACATACTGTTCTTCTTTGCAAAATCATCAACTCCTATTCCAAAATATCGATAATATCATCGAAGTTTTTCTGAGTTGTTACGACGATTACTCTATCATGTGGTTCTAATTGGTCATTTCCATCCGGATAAATTAATTTTTCCCCACGAACGATAAAGGCAATTAATAAATTCGATTTTGTTTTTAATTTTGATAACGGAATTCCACAAACACGGCTATTTCTTTTAATACGGAATTGTAGTGCTTCTACTTGATTATCAGCTACACGATATAAGGCCTCTACATTTGATCCTTTTGTATTCGCACGAGCACGAACAAATTGAACAATTTCATTGGCAACAATTTGTTTTGGTGTAATAATAGATTGTGGGTCGACATTTTTTAATACTTTTAAAATACCCGTACGGCTCATTTTAGTAATAACTTTTCGAACTCCACGGTGTTTGGCAAATACAGATAAAATTAAGTTTTCTTCATCAATTCCTGTTAATGAAACGAATGCATCATAATTTGTCAACATTTCTTCTTCTAATACATCATGATTTGTTCCATCTGCATGAATGATTGTTGCATTTGGAAATTGTTCACTTAAGAATTTCGCACGTTCTTCATTGACTTCAATCACTTTTGGATGGATTTTAGTCGTTTTTAACATATCTAATAAATAGTAAGCAATTTTTCCTCCACCAACAATTAAACTAGAACGGACTTGTTTGGTAATATAATTTGTAATTTTTAAAAAGGTAGAAATATCTTCATATGCTCCTGTGATATGGATACGGTCACCTTTTTGAATAAAAGAATCCCCACTTGGAATAAATACTTCAAAATCACGTTGAATTGCACAAACTAAAATAGTCCCGAATCGATTTCTGAAGTCTTTCAAACTTAATCCAATTAATGGTGAATGGTCTTGAATTTCCAACTCAATCAGACTTACACGATTGCTAGCAAAAATTTCTACACTTAAAGCAGATGGATATTTAAAAATTTTAAAAATATCACGTGCTGCTGATAATTCTGGATTAATTAATAAGGAAATTCCTAAACTTTCTCGAACAAAATTCAACTGTTGAGAATATTCTGGATTTCGAACACGAGCTACTGTATATTCTGCACCAATTTGTTTTGCTAAAATAGCTGCAATAATATTAATTTCATCCATTTCTGATACAGCAAGAAAGATATCTGCATTCGCAACTCCTGCTTCTTGTTGAATATCATAACTTGCGCCGTTTCCAACAATTCCCATGATATCAAATTTATTCATCATTCTTTCTACAATGACTGGATTTTTATCAATTAAAATAATATCATTTGCTTCTGAAGTTAGTTCATGGCAAAGTACTTCGCCGACCTTTCCTCCACCAACAATTACTATTTTCACACATTTTCCTCCAGGTCTTTAAAATCTTCCGAGTGTCATTTTACTCTTATAATAGAAGAACGTCAATGAATTGCAATAATCTCCTCTCTTATATTACAATGGATACATTAAAATAAAGGAAGAAG
>CAMYBO010000091.1 GCA_947254045.1 uncultured Granulicatella sp.
GTTGACAATAAAACGTTCGCAAAGTATAATGAACTCATTAGGTTGACACCGGTGTCAAAAACAAGATAACAAAGGAAGAAGTTTATGAAAAATCTTACTAAAATTAAATTTAAAGAAAATGGTGAATTTAACCATTTTCCAGGAAATACTGTAGTTGCAAATTTATACAGTAAACCAGACTTGATGGAAGTAGTTGATATTATTCAATCTCGCTATAGAGAGTTACCATTTATTGATAAATTTACTCTAACACCTAGAGAATCAATTCATATGACAGTGATTGAGTTACTTTGTCATGAGAATCGTGAACCAGAATTTTGGAGTAGCCACTTATCATTAGATACTCCATTACAGGAAATTCATGATTATTTTGCAAAACAATTAGAAATATTTCCATTGTTGAATGAAAACATTCATATGAGAGTAACTGAAATGGGAAATCAAAATATTTTAGCGGAACCTGCTGATGAAGAATCTGCTAAAAGATTAGAAGAAATACGTACATATGTTTCAGAAAAAGCAGGAGTACGTTTCCCTAATCATAATCGATATCAATTTCATATCTCAATTGGATATTTACGAGTTCCGTTAACTGAAGAAGAAGATAAGGAATTTAAAAAAGTAAAAGAAGAATTAACAAAAGTATTACTAGAGAAAGTACCTGTAATTACTGTAAATCGCATTGATTATACAGTGTTTGAAGATATGAGACAATTTGTTCCATATCATGAAAAATTTGGGAAATAAAAAATTAACATAAAAGGAGTTTTATTATGAAAACTAAGAAATTTTTATCAAAATTATTAACAACAGTATTTACAGCAACAGCTTTAGCAGCTTGTTCAAGTAGTACAAATCCTTCATCTAATTCTAACTCAGGAGCTGATAAAAAAGCAGATAAAAGTCAAGAATTAGTAATCTATTCTAACTCGGTATCAAACGGGCGTGGAGACTGGTTAACAGCTCAAGCTAAGGAAGCAGGATTTAATATTCGTATGGTTGATATTGCCGGTGCACAACTTGCAGATCGTGTTATTGCAGAAAAAAATAATTCAGTTGCTGATATGGTATTTGGGATTGGAGCTGTAGATTCAAATAAATTACGAGATGCAAAATTATTAGAACAATTTAAACCTGATTGGTTTGATAAAATTGATTCATCATTAGCAGATAAAGATGGTTTTTATAATCCAGTGATTGTTCAACCGTTAGTATTAGTTGGAAATCCTGAAGCGAAAGAAATGCCGAAAGATTGGACAGAGTTAGCAAGTAAATATAAAGGTCAATATTCAATTTATGGATTAACAGGTGGTACTGGACGTGCGATTTATGCAAGTATCTTAGTTCGTTATCTTGATGAAAAAGGAGATTTAGGTGTATCTGAAAAAGGTTGGAATGTTGCAAAAGATTATTTTGCAAATGCATATACACTTCAAAAAGGTGAAAGTACAGTCGTTAAAGTTTTAGATAAAGAAAGTCCTGTTCAATATGGTATGATTTGGGGCTCAGGAGCATTAGTAGGACAAAAAGAACAAAATGTAGAATTTAAAGTAATGACACCAGATGTAGGTGTTCCATTTGTAACAGAACAAACAATGGTATTAAATACTAGTAAGAAAAAAGCACTTGCTAAAGAATTTATTAACTGGTTTGGTCAAGCTAAAATTCAAGCTGAATATAGTAAAAACTTTGGATCTATTCCTGCAAATAAAGATGCGGTATCTGAATTACCTGAAGATACTAAGAAATTTGTTGGACAACTTAAACCACAAGCTATTGATTGGGAAGTTGTTGGAAAATACTTAGACCAATGGGTTGAAAAAGCAGAATTAGAATACGTTAAATAATTTTATAAATGGTATCACGAGTCTCGCAGGGTCTAAACTCTATTAGATAGAAAGAACCTTTGCGAGACTTTTTGAAATAGATGAAGGAGAAAACATTATGATTAAATTTGAAAATATTCAAATTAAGTATGGAGATTTTATTGCAATCGATAATCTTAATCTTGAAATTAATGAAGGTGAATTTTTTACTTTTTTAGGACCGTCAGGTTGTGGAAAATCAACAACTTTAAGAGCTTTAGTAGGATTTCTTGATCCTTCTCAAGGACGAATTGAAGTAAATGGGAAAGATGTGACTAAATTAGAACCTGAAAAACGTGGAATTGGAATCGTGTTTCAATCTTATGCTTTATTCCCAACGATGACAGTATTTGATAATATTGCTTTTGGATTGGAAGTAAAAAAAGTTGCTCCAGATGTTATTAAAGCAAAAGTTACAGCAGTAGCTGCAAAAATTAAAATTTCAGATAAACAATTACAACGTAATGTGTCAGAATTATCTGGTGGTCAACAACAGCGTGTAGCGTTAGCTCGTGCATTAGTGTTAGAACCTAAAATTCTTTGTTTAGATGAACCTCTTTCTAATCTTGATGCAAAATTACGTGTAGATTTAAGAAAAGAATTAAAACGTCTGCAAAAAGATTTAGGAATTACAACATTATATGTTACACACGACCAAGAGGAAGCTTTAACATTATCAGACAGAATTGCTGTATTCAATAATGGGTTTATTGAACAAGTAGGAACACCACCTGAAATTTATCATCAATCAAAAACAGAATTTGTATGTGATTTTATTGGTGATATTAATGTCTTAACTGAAGAGACCGTTCATGATATTTTATCTAAAAATCCATCAGTAAACTTAGAAGATAAGAAAGGATATATTCGTCTAGAGAAAATTCGTTTTAAACGTGAAACAGAAAAAGATATCTTATTAAATGGCACAATTATCGATACAGAATTTTCTGGTGTAAACGTTCGATATACGATACAAGTGTCTGAAAAACAAATTGTCAATGTGACTCGTATTGATAGTCAATTTGCAATTAAATCTGTGGGGGAAAATGTAGAACTATATATTACACCTTCAGATATTGTTCAATATTAGGGAGGGGATAGTATGCGTAAAAAGTTAAATTGGAAAGATTGGCTCATTCGTTTAGGGTTAGTCTGGTTCCTAGTAACGTTTATTATTTATCCAAACTTTGATTTAGTAGTGAATGTATTTGTTAAAGACGGACATTTTTCTATAAATGCAATTGAACGTGTTTTAAAATCTCAAAGAGCTCTACAAAGTATTATGAACAGTTTTAAATTAGCTTTTTCATTGATTATTACAGTAAACGTTGTAGGAGTACTTTGTGTATTATTCACCGAATACTTTGATATTAAAGGAGCTAAAATCTTAAAATTAGGATACATGACTTCATTGATTTATGGAGGGGTTGTTCTTGCGACAGGTTATAAATTTGTTTATGGACCTTATGGAATGATTACAAGAGTTTTACAAAATATTATTCCTTCACTTGATCCTAACTGGTTTATTGGATATGGAGCAGTATTGTTTATTATGACTTTCTCAGGAACTGCTAATCATACATTGTTTTTAACAAATACGATTAGAAGTGTAGATTATCATACAATTGAAGCTGCACGTAATATGGGTGCAAAACCTTTTACAGTGTTTAGAAAAGTAGTTTTACCTACTTTAACACCTACCTTATTTGCATTAACTATTATGATTTTCCTTAGTGGATTATCTGCAGTTGCAGCACCAATGATTGTTGGAGGAAAACAATTCCAAACTATTAACCCAATGATTATTACATTTGCGGGAATGGGAAATTCTCGTGATTTAGCTGCTTTACTTGCGATTGTTTTAGGGATTGCTACTACAATTTTATTAACTATCATGAATAAAATTGAAAAAGGCGGAAATTATATTTCTATCTCTAAAACAAAAGCACCTTTGAAAAAGCAAAAGATATCTTCAAAACCATGGAATATCATTGCGCATATTGTTGCATATGCATTATTTACAGTTTTCTTATTGCCTTTAGTCTTTATTATTTTATATTCATTTACAGATCCAGTAGCGATTCAAACAGGACATTTATCATGGTCTAACTTTACTTTAGAAAACTATTATCAATTCTTTAGTAATAGTGTTGCTTTCTCACCATTCTTAGTCAGCTTTATTTATGCAATTCTTGCTGCTATTACAGCAACAGTCCTTGCTGTTGTTTTTGCAAGAGTGGTTAGAAAGCATAAATCTCGCTTTGATTTCTTGTTTGAATATGGAGCTTTACTTCCTTGGTTATTACCAAGTACATTATTAGCAATTAGTTTACTGTTTACATTTAACCAACCACAACCACTTGTATTAAATAAAATTTTAGTTGGAACATTTGTAATGTTATTGATTGCATATATTATTGTAAAAATTCCATTCTCATATCGTATGGTTCGAGCTATTTTATTTAGCGTTGATGATGAAATGGAAGATGCAGCTCGTAGTATGGGAGCATCACCATTTTATACAATGATGAAAGTTATTATTCCATTTATTTTACCAGTAGTTCTTTCAATCATTGCCCTTAACTTTAATTCGTTATTAACAGACTTCGATTTATCTGTATTCTTGTATCATCCATTGGCTCAGCCGCTAGGAATTACTATTCGTTCAGCAGGGGACGAAACAGCAACTTCAAATGCACAAGCTCTTGTCTTTGTATATACTATTGTATTAATGATTATTTCTTCAACAGTACTATACTTTACACAAAGACAAAGTAAAACAACTAGGAAGTAATTATGACAGCCTTAACAAATATTGAAATAGTAATACGAATAGTTTTGTCACTAGTAGCAGGAAGTCTAATTGGTATGGAAAGAGGAGGAAAATCTCAGCCAGCAGGGATACGCACACACAGCGTTGTTTGTGTTGCAGCTTGTCTAATAATGATGACGAATGAGTTTGTTTCATATAAGTTTGGAACGGGAGATCCTACACGATTAGGCGCTCAAGTAGTATCAGGGGTAGGGTTTTTAGGGGCAGGAACAATTCTTATAAAAGAAAATAAAAAGATTACAGGATTAACAACGGCTGCAGGAATTTGGGGAGCTGCAGGTATTGGTTTGGCGATAGGCGTTGGGTTCTATCAAGGAGCTATATTAACGGCTATTTCAATTTGGGGTATTATTTCAATGTTTCAACCATTGAAAATATATTTACAAAAACGTTCAAAAATTATTGAATTGTATATAGTGGTAAATTCAACAGAAGCCTATAATCGTGTATTAGTATATTGTGCTGAAAAACATATTCGTGTTACAGATTCAAGAACAGCTTT
This sequence comes from uncultured Granulicatella sp., assembly GCA_947254045.1. Classification (GTDB taxonomy): domain Bacteria; phylum Bacillota; class Bacilli; order Lactobacillales; family Aerococcaceae; genus Granulicatella. Next base: position 5,201 of record CAMYBO010000091.1, read on the forward strand.
TGGCGAAGTGAATCAAAGTCGAATTCAATATTTTGATGTACCAGAAAAGAAAATAGCATCCTTTATTACTTTAGAACTTCCTGGGAAATTTGAACATCTTCGTTTAATGGAAGAATTGTCAGACATGGTTGGAGTTATTTACTTAGAAGAAACTAGTTAACGCAAGATAAAAAGGCGAGGGTAACCTTGCCTTTTTATGATAAAATGACTTGTTTGAAGTAAAAATCTAGTTAGTAAAATATGAAAATATAAATTGTATGTTAGGATTATATTTGATAGAATGATAGGGCAAATTACTTTGAAAATTTAGATTATTTTGAGGACTAAAAATGAAAAATAACAAGAAGATTACTAT
>CAMYBO010000092.1 GCA_947254045.1 uncultured Granulicatella sp.
AGCATATAGATAGAGCTGCTTTCATTCTTTTTAAATTATTTCAATTAAGTTATATCGAAATGATACAAAAGAACCCTTGAAATATCAACGAAAAAACGACTTTTCTCTTATGCTAAATAAATATAGTTTGTCATTCGCTTTAGCTATAACTATAATAAGTCTATATAAATAAACTATATAAACTTATTTGTGAATGATACTGAACATAAAAAAACGATACTTCTCTCATCTCATTGCCACTTTTTTATCCACTCACTCTTTAAGCAAGAGCAAAGCAAAAAAGCCTGGTACAAATCCCAGACTTTATCTCTCTTTTATCCTAAAGTTTGCACTTTCACACCATCTGGTGTTCCAATTAAAACTGTTTCTGTCATATTTGTAAATAATCCTTGTTCCACAACTCCTGTTAGAGCTTTTAATTCTACTCCAAATGTCACAGGATCTTTAATTGGGAATACATCTAAGTCAATAATATAGTTTTGACTATCTGTTAAATATCGTTCTCCATTTTCTAACACTCGGAATTTTGGACGATAGCCTTTTGCTTCGAATTTTTTAAATAATTGTTCTGAACCATAAGGAATCACTTCTACTGGAAGTGGGAAGCGTCCTAAATAATCCACCATTTTAGATTCATCAACAATCCAAATAATACGTTTTGATTGTTCTGCAACAATTTTTTCAAATAATAAGGCACCACCGCCACCTTTAATTCCTGAAAAATCAGGAGCAATTTCGTCGGCACCATCGACTGTTACATCAATGAAATCTACTTCGTCTACACTCTTCAATGGAATTCCTAACTTCTCAGCTTGTTCTTTTGTACGTTTTGAAGTTGTTACACCAATAATGTCTAATCCTTCTTCTTTTACACGTCTACCAATTTCTTCTACAAAATAATAAGCTGTAGAACCTGTTCCTAGACCTACGGTCATCCCTGATTCAATATAAGTTGCGGCCTGTTTGCCAACCATCTCTTTCATGTTCACACGCATACCCTCCAATATGATTTAACTTTATTTATTATAGCATAAATTCTTTTACTCGTTTCAAATCTTCTTGCAATTGTTCATAGATTTGTCGCATTTCTTCAGAAGATAAACTCAATTCCACTTCAACCGTTTTTGTTTGTTTCTTTTCCTCTTCTTCTTGATAAAGAAAGACTTCTTCTTCATCCAATTGTGCCAAGTCAATTCCAATCACTTGAGAAGCCGTTGTTAAAATATTTTCTGGAGCAATGACCCATGTCATTACATACTCGTCTTCTAGTCGTTCTAATAACACTGCTAATCTAGATTGTTCAAATTCTGAAGAATATTCTTCTCCTTTTTCTATTAAGTTCTTCATCGCTTCCAGACATTCTTCCAATTGTGCTACAGATAATAAGTCTATCACTTCTTGATAAGCTTCTTCCTGTTGAGAAACTTGTAAGAAAACATCTGTTTGAATTTTGTGTGTTTGAGGTTGGATAGCTAAAAATTTTAATTCAAATATAAAATCTCTTTCTGCAAGCTTCATGCGCTCACCTCTTTCTTCGTTTTATTGCCATATCTATAGTACAAGTTTCTCTTTCATGTTTCAATCATTTCAAAGAAAAAAGGCTGGAGTTTCTCCACCCCAACCTCTTAACGTAATATTTCAATGACATCTTTATTTGCTGCAGATTTAGCAGGAAAAACGCTAAATACAATTCCAATAAAGACTGATACTCCAACTGTTAAAGCGACTGCTGTCCAGTCGGTGTAAATTTTAAAGGGTAGAAAATTCGAAATGAGCATCGCAATTAACACTCCTGTGACATATCCGATAATTCCACCGATAGAAGTAATCATAATTCCTTCTAATAAAAATTGTAATTGAATCGAACCTTTAGTAGCACCCATTGCACGACGAATCCCAATTTCTTTTGTCCGTTCAGATACTGAAATATACATCATATTCATCACACCTACACCTGCAATGAATAAAGAAATTCCGGCTACTGCTGAAATGAAATAAGTTAATCCATCTAACACTTTCCCAATAATATCCATTTGAGCCGCTACGTCAATAAAAGTATATTTACCAGATGTATGTTTTGAACCTACTTCATTCAAATGAGTTTCTATTTTTTTAGCGACATCTTTTGCGACATAGCCGGGTTTAACAAACACTTTTAGTCCATTCACATTTTCTTCTTTTTTATGGTAATGTTGATGAGTAGTAGCTGGAATATGGACTGCTTTATAAGGATCGGCACCCGTAAAAACAGCTTGCAACGTATCTACTTTACTGGTTGGCTTTACTCCTTTAATATAGTACACTTCTCCATCAATCGTTACCCCATTCCCTAGCGCTTGTTTAGCACTAGAAAATAATAATTCTGCTAAATTTTCATCGATAATCGCTACTTTTTTGTTCGCGTCAATATCGACTTGGGAGAGATTTTCTCCAACTGTCAAAGACTCTTTTGTTGCAGATTTTTCTAACCCCAGTACAACATGTTCTGTCGATTTCTTTGTTGGAATCGAAACACCGAAAATATAATGTTGTTCCTTTGTTTCAGGAATTTCTGTTCCCGAAACTCCTTCAATACTTTCTACACCAATACGATCTTGTTTAGAAAAAGCTTTTTCTACTTTTTGAACAGATTGTGGATTATCGGGTTGATAGAAAAATTGTACAGTAACTTTCCCATTATCTTCTCCGGCTAATCCTGAAACAGCCATTTTTTGGAATCCTTTCCCAAGGCTCATAATTGTAATAACCGCTGCAATTCCGATAATAATTCCTAACATGGTTAAAATCGTACGACGAGCATTTCCTTTTAAAGAATGCAGAGCGGATCCTAATAACACACTAAATTTCATATGGAATCCCCTCCTTTTGTTCATGAATCACACCATCGATTACATGAATGATACGAGAACAATATTTCGTCAAAGTAGGATCGTGCGTTACCATTACAATCGTTACTCCATCTTCACGATTTAAACGATATAAAATATCCATAATACTCGCAGATGTTTTACTATCTAATGCTCCTGTTGGTTCATCTGCAATAATGAATTTTGGACTATTCACTAATGCACGGGCAATTGCCACTCTTTGTTTTTGACCACCAGAAAGATGGCGAGGATATTTTTCTAATTTATCTCCGAGCCCTACTTTTTCTAGTGCTTGTTTTACTTTTGTATGAGTTTGGCGTGGTGTTAATCCACGATATAATAAAGGTAGACGAACATTTTCTTCCACGGTTGCTTGTTCAATTAAATTAAAATCTTGAAAAACAAATCCAACAGTAGAATTACGAACTTTGGAAATTTGATTATCACTCAAATTAGAAACAGATTCATCATTGAAAGAATATTTTCCTTCATATTTCGAATCTAAAAATCCTAATATATTAATGAGAGTCGATTTTCCAGAGCCAGAAGGCCCCATTATTCCAACAAATTCACCTTGAGTAATACGAACCGTCACATCATTTAATACATGTAACTGTTCATCTCCAACTTTATAATATTTATGAATATGTTCTAATTTAATCATGGGACTTCACCGACTCTTCCAATTGTGTAGAAGACACCGCTGCTCCATCTGTAATGTCTGAATCTGGATTTGCAATCACTTTATCTCCAATGCTTAATCCTTCTTGAACAATCCATTGGAATCCTTTTTTCACACGTTTGATATTTTTACGTTTAGCTACCCCATTCTCATATAAATAAACATATTCTTGTTCTCCATCTTTTTGAATCGCTTGTTCAGTTAATACTAATCCTTTTTGAGGAATTTTGACTTGAACCGTAAAGCCATTTGGAAGAGAAATTTCTGGTTTTACAATCACATCATAACGAGCAACACCATGGCTTCCACTGCTAGAAGCTGCACTTGGAGAATTTGGTAGAGCTGGAACTGGACTAGCACCACTTCCGGATGGTTCAGTAGAAACAAATGAAATCGTTCCTTTAATATCTCTATCTTGAGCTTTTACATATACCGTTACAGGAGTTCCTTTTTCGACTGATTCATAATCATATTCAGAAACTGTTGTTTTTACTTCGCTGTCCTTACTTGTAATTTTAATGAAAGCTAATTGTACATTTGTTTTTCCTTCTGGATTAATGCTAATGGTTCCTGCAATATCTGCTGTTACACTTGTACTTGTTTTTTTAGAAAGACGTTCGATTTTTGTATTCACATCTTCAATATTATTATTCATTTCACGGATGGCTTTTTGAGTTCCCTCGATAGCTTGATCAAAAGCTGTCGTATCCATAGCTCCTACATGAGCTGTTTGATTCACAGTCCCTTGTTGATTTTGAGCAGGGACTTCTTTTTCTACCTCTTGTTTTGCTTGAGCTTTACGATTTTTTTGTGTTTCTAATTCTTGATAGAGATGATCACGTTCAGCTACTAGACGACTTACTTGTCGATTTAAATCGGCAACTTCGTCACTAAGCGTTTCATTATCATATTCAAATAACACATCGCCTGCTTCTACTTCTTGACCATCTGTTACTTTTACTTGAGAGACTTGCCCTTTTTGAAGGTCTACATGATAGCTTTGCTCTTTAGCAGTCTCTATATTTCCATCTAATACTAAAGGCTCCTGTTCCGTTAACTCCATAATCGTATAATGGTGTTCTTCTTTCTTTTCAGGAGAGTGTAATTTCAAAAATCCTAATACGATAACGGCAATGGTTCCTAATACCATTACGCTAATCATACTCCATTTTAATGTTTTACTCATTCATCATTCTCCTTAACGTTTCATCACTTCTTGTTCCCATTTTTGGTAGGTTACATATACCCATGCTAGTAATCCGGCAATAATAGCTGGAACAATATAAGCCGTGAAATCAAATTCTGACGAACTAATGAGTTGACTTACAATTTGTAATATAATTGAAAACACATGAATTCCAATCGCAAAGTTTAATAAATTTTTATCTGGTAATTGTTGTTGCTTCGCACTTTTTCCAATCTTGTGGTATAAAATTGTTGCAAAAATACATAGTAATAAATAGATTACAACAATAGCCCCATTCAAACCAATCGTTTCCGTATTAAAAGCTGGATTATTTAATTTTGCTAATTCTGCTTGAGTATTTGGCAATAATAATAATATAAGCCCCAATACCACAAAAGCATTCCCAACAATTCCAATAATATTCCACACTTTTAACCCTGTAGAAACTTTTCTTACAACTCCTGCATATTGTTCAACTTTTTGTGTATCCATGATACATTCCTCCTCAAAACTCTTTTTAAAAAGAATAGGTTAGTTACTATTTTAACTAAAAAAATACCCGATACTCTTTTTTGTCAATAAGTTTCTTTATTTTTTATTACACTCATTATACACCAGTTGTTTCCGTTTTTATATAGATTTTTCTTGTTTAAGCATTCTTAAGCATCGTTTATTTACAGACGAATTGTCAAATCAAATGCAACGCCTATGGTAAGAAACCAAAAAGTTC
>CAMYBO010000093.1 GCA_947254045.1 uncultured Granulicatella sp.
GAATTTAATCCATTTTAATTTGTTAACTTTTTCTCAATATTCATTATTTTCCCGATTTAACAAATAAAAATCTCCTCTTTTTTATTGACAGAAACCGTTTTCGATAGTACGGTTAAAATATCTTATATCACAAAGGAGTGTTGTTTTATGGAAAAAGTTTTTGCAAGTCCATCTCGTTATGTTCAAGGAAAAGATGTGTTTAAAACAGGTCTTTCCCATGTTTTAGCTTTAGGGAATCGACTACTTCTTCTATGTGATCCAATCGTTTATGACTTAGTGGGAAAAGAATTAGAAGAAAATTTAGTTAAAACTGGAGCAACTGTTTACCATGAAAGTTTCAATGGTGAAGCTTCGAACAAAGAAGTTAGTCGTGTAGCTGAAATTGCTAAAGAACACGAATTAACAGTCATTGTTGGTTTAGGCGGTGGTAAAACAATTGATACTGCTAAAGCAATCGCAGATGACTGTCAATGTCCTGTAGCTATTTTACCAACAGTTGCTTCTACAGATGCACCTACTTCTGCTTTATCTGTTATTTATTCTCCAGAAGGAGTATTTGAACGTTATCGTTTCTATACAAAGAACCCAGAATTAGTTTTAATTGATACAAATGTTATCGCTCATTCTCCTGTTCGTTTACTAGTTTCAGGAATTGCAGATGCTCTTGCTACTTGGGTTGAAGCTCGTGCAGTGATCGAAGCTCAAGGAAAAACAATGGTAGGAGATACTCCAACAATCGCTTCAGAAGCTATTGCTCGTGCTTGCGAATCTACTTTATTTGAAAATGGTCTTCAAGCATTAGCCACTGCAAATGCAAAAGTAGTAACTCCTGCTTTAGAAGCTGTTGTTGAAGCAAACACATTATTAAGTGGTATTGGTTTTGAATCTGCTGGTTTAGCTGCTGCTCACGCCATCCATAATGGATTTACAGCATTACATGGAGATATTCACTCTCTTACTCACGGTGAAAAAGTAGCTTATGGTACATTAACACAACTTTTATTAGAAAATCGTCCTAAAGAAGAATTAGATAAATAGATTACATTCTACAAAGAATTAGGCTTACCAACGACATTAAAAGAAGTAAAATTAGATACAGTACCATATGAAGATTTACTAAAAATCGGTCGTTTAGCTACACAAGATTGCGAAACAATCCATCAAATGGTCGTTCAATATACTGCTGAAGATGTAGCCAATGCTCTAATCGCTCTTGATCATTACGTGACAACTCGATTTTAATTTTTGAAGAATACATTCTATTCAAAAAGTATACCAATCAGCTCAAGCAGATAACTGCTTCTGCTGATTTTTTAGTTATTATCGAAACACTGTAAACAACCTAATATCCTCTACCCCTTTATCCTGCAACAACTTAGCAGCTAGTCGAATTGTTTTTCCTGTTGTATAAATATCATCGAACAATATAATTTTAACTGGTAACTTTACTTTTTCTCTTAATACAAATGGTTGTTGGAGTTTCATCCTCTCTTCTCTTGTCTTTTCAGATTGTTTTTTCCCTTTTCCAATATGGTGAAAGATTTGCTGATATGGTATTTTCGAGAGTTCTAAAAGATATTCAACCGATTCGAATTCTCTTTTTTCTAAACTCTGTTTAGAAGTTGGGAGTGGACAAATCGTATATCCTTGTTTCAAATATTTTTTTAATACTCTTTTTAAATCTTCTTTTATTAAAAATGCTACAGCACAATCACCTACAAATTTATATCGTTCCATAAATTTTTTTGCCTGTTCATCATAAATATATAATGCTTGATTCATGGGGAAATAAGAGTCCATCTCTTTCCATCGAATACAATCATAACAGAGTATTGCGTCCTCCATTAAACGCCCACATCCGGGACAAGTTGTTTCCTTTTCTAATGAATGGAATAACTGTTGACACTGCCTACAAATCGGTCTTGAATTCCATAGTAACAAAGAACTAATTCCTGAATCTGCTGTTACATCATTTCTACACCATACACAACGCATCTTATTCACCTTCTATTAATCCTCTTTTTCTAGCTTCTTCATTCAATGATTCGATTTCTTTTTTTGCTTGTTTCATTGCTCGACTTATTCCTTCATAAAAATAAACGACTTCTCCTCCTGGATGATCCACACTTCTGCCTACTCTTCCAGCAATTTGCACTAATACTTCCCTTGTAAATATGTCTTCTTGCGCCTCTGTTACCGCTACATCAATGCCATAAAAAGTAACTCCCCTTTCAAGAATAGTTGTAGTAATTAGAAAATCTAACTTTCCATCTCTCATTTGTTGTATTCTTTCTTGCCGCTGTTCCTCTTGAGAAGATACACTAGAAAAGCTTGCATTTGGAAAGGCTCGACTCATCATTTCTTCCACTGCTGGAATTTGTCGAATCGTTGATACAAATACTAAAAATGGTGTTTTTTCATCAAGTCGTTTCTTCATCCAGCTGTATAACTCTTGCGGAATTTTTTTCTTTTCTAAAGCTCTATCCCAATTTCGTAATTCTTTGAAAATCGGTACAACAAGGGGATGTCTGTGAAATCTTGCCGGTAATAACGAATAGGACAATTGATGATGTTGAATATTGTACCATTCTAACTTTGAAGGTGTTGCTGTCATAAAGACTAACCTCCCTGTTGGTTTAACCGCACGATGAACCGCAAATTGCAACATATCGCTATTAGAATAAGGAAAGGCATCGACTTCATCTACAATAAGTACATCAAATGCATGATAAAATCGTAGCATCTGATGAGTCGTTGCAATGATAATTGGTGTTCTTTTATACGCCCCATCTGTTAACCCATGTAAAACAATGACCTCTTCAAAAGGAAAGGCTTCTTTAATTCTGGGAGCCAATTCATTACACACGTCAATTCTTGGAGCTGCTAATCCTACTCTTCCTCCCTTTTCTAATACTGTACGTATTAGTTCAAAAATCATTTCTGTCTTTCCTGCTCCGGTTACGGCCCATACTAAATGCTCTTTATTCGTTACTTCTACTAATTCTTGCGAGAGTTTTTCCTGTTCTTTTGACATCGTATGTTTGTAATATACCTGAACGGAATGCGGTAAAAATGCAGGAGTTTGTTCCTCAATAGCCACTAAGACACAACATTCTTTGACTTTTCCCATATTCAAGCATTTCAAACAATAATGACAATTTTTCTTGCAAATAATGCAAGGGCCTACCGAAAAATCTTCGCTATTTTGATTCCCACAACGATTACAAATGAATTTGCCACCTTCCTTATGAAATCCAGGCAACACTTCACCCAATTCTTCTAATGACGAATCTCTTTGTGACTGAAATCTTACTTGAATTCTACCTTGATTTTCCATAACACACCTCCAATCTTTATATACGAAAAAAGCAGCGAAAAAATTCGCTGCGACGATAAATAAAAAAAAAAAAAAAGCAAACATCCCAAATGGGATGTTTACTTAACTTACGATTAAATTCATTCAAGATGAAGATTATTTAGCAACTACTGCTTTATCAGAAACTAACTCAACTTCTTCCCACCCAGTTCCTTTATCAGGAGTGATATTAAGTTTCTTCACACGTTTATTAACAGCTGTTAATTCAAATGTATTGAAACGAGGAATTGCAAATGGGTTTTCTTGAACGTATTGTTGCCATTCTAAGAATAATTGTTTTTTAACTTTTTCATCGAATGTTTCGTTAGAAGAAATACGTTGTAATAATGCTGTATGTTTAGGTTCTACAAAGTGACCAAAGTTGAAAGCAGCTTTAGGTCCATATAATCCATCTGGTGCTGGATTAAATCCAATTGTAAATCCACCTATCCACATATCAAAGTCATCAGCATATTTTTGTAATTTTTCTGCATAAGTTTGGAAGTCTAATGTACGACCAGTTAATAATTGTACATTTAATCCAACTTCTTTCCACCAAGCGATATATTGTTGTAATACCGCTTCAGCAGTTTCACTACCTTTAGCTGCTAATAATGTAATAGTTAATGGTTTACCTTCTTTATCTTCTACGTAACCATCGCCATCAACGTCTTTATAACCAGCATCTTTTAAGATTTCTTTAGCTTTTTCAGGATTGTATTCAAATCCAGGAACTACATCTTTACCTACATATAAGTCTTTGAAGAATGGAGATAATAATGTATTCGCACGAACTGATAAACCGTGGTAAGTATCTTTACCAACTGTATCATTGTCGATTGCATAACCAATTGCTTTACGTAAAGCAACATCATTCATTTTCTTAGAAGGATCTACAACGTGTTCACCTTTTTCTGCATCCCAATGTCCTACATTAAAACCAGTATAGCTGATTGTGTTAGTCATTAATCCTAATAATGAAATGTTATCTAAATCTTTGTAAGTTTCGTATTGGTCAGAAGGCATTCCACTTACATAATCATAGTGACCTGCTTTTAATTCTGAAACAATTTGTTCGCTACTTACTACGTCTAATTTTACATCAATTTTTGGTTGACCTTTATAGTAATAAGGGTTTTTCTCGAAAGTTACAGATTCACCTGGTACGATGTTTTTGATAATGAATGGTCCACTACCCACTACTTTTGTACGAGAGTAATCAGATGTAATCATTTCTTGATAAGTCATATCTTTATAAATATGTTTTGGAATCATTAAAGTATTAATAGCTTCTCCACCAAACTCTAATGCTGGATAAACTTCTTTTAAGTGAAGTTTAACAGTTTGATCATCAATTTTTTCCAAACCAGAAATTGATGATGCTTTTCCTTCATGAAATTCTTGTACCCCTTCAACATTTAAAATATCTTCAGAGAAACGAATCCCTTCATAGTCTGGACGACTTAATACTTCATAAGTGAAAATGTAGTCATCAATTGTTAAAGGTTGTCCATCTGACCATTTATAATCCCCTTTTTTCAAGTGAATTGTAAATGTTTTATTTTCAATATCTAACTTGTAATCAGCCATCCCTTTACTGTTATCGATTTTTTGATTTGCATCATAGTCAAATAAGTTTGCAAAAGCCATACTCACTACAGCACCATCACTAGAATCAGCAAATAAAATTGGGTTAAATAATCCTTTCAATGGTGAATTAGATACTTGTGCCATGTTTAGTGTCCCACCACTAATTGGCGTACCTTCGTTTACCACTTCTGTTTTAAATCCATCTTCAACAGGAGCCTGTACCGATGAAGAAGATTGTTGTTTGTTACCACATGCAGCTAATGCTAGAGCAGCAGTAACACTAAGAAATCCTGTATATAATTTCTTGTTATTCATATTATCCCTCCTAAGTTTTTAACAAAACTAATGAATGTTTCGATACTAACAAAGTTTATGATGCTTTTCAATATTTCTTTCGTTTTTTAATGTTGCTTTCATTATTTTTTAATGATATTACTGAAGTTATATG
>CAMYBO010000094.1 GCA_947254045.1 uncultured Granulicatella sp.
AACATTGATATGTCTTTAATGCACAAGGAAGTCTATTAACAAATCAATGGAAAGATGCCTACTATTTAAAACCTTCTGTTGCAATGGCAGAAAATGAATAGGTCTTCGATACACGGAAAACTTTCCCAGGGAAAATCAAGACCTTAAGCTTGATTTTTAGCTATGAGCCCCCACGGGGGCTGCTAGCGTCCTAGTACTATAGGAAAGTCATATTTATATATTTATATATTTATATCATTCTATCTTTATCTATCGATATCAATCCACTCCGCCATGTCCTTCGGTAACGGAGCTTTCACACACATCTGCTCCCCCAACATCGGATGAATAAAATCCAACTGACTACAATGAAGTGCCTGCCTCACCAGTGGCTCAATCTTCTCGCCACCATATAAATCGTCCCCTAATAACGGACAACCTAACCAACTAAAATGCACACGAATCTGATGCGTACGCCCTGTATGTAAACGAATCTTCACCAATTGACTATGCTGATACGTTTCTTCTAACCAATACTCCGTTAAAGACGCCTTCCCATCTGATTTTACACAACGATTAATAATTGAATCATCCGTTCGTCCAATCGGAGCATCAATGAAATCATGCTCTTTTAAAACATCCTGTTTCGTTACAATCGCATGATATGTTTTTTGAATCGTTTTATTTCGAAGCGCTTGATCCATCCAAGCATGAACTACACGATGCTTCGCAAACATCATCACTCCCGTTGTATCACGATCTAACCTCGTCACAACATGAGTCACACAATCTTGAATTCTCTTCGTTTGTAAATAACCTTTTACACGATTTGCCATTGATTGGTCTGGATGTAATTGTGATGGTATCGAAGCTGTTCCTTGTGGCTTATTCACAATTAGTAAGTAATCATCTTCGAATAAAATATCCAAAGGAATATGACTCGGCACAACTGTTTCATGCTCTCCTTCTGGAGGAATTACCATTGTGAGTACATCACCAGGCACTAATGTCTTTAAAACAATTTCTTCTCGACCATTGACAAGTAATTTCCCATTTCTTTTGACATGGGCTAAAAATGTTTTTGTAATTCCCTTTTCTTGTAAAAAACTACGCATCATCATAGGTGATGAATACGGATAAGTCCATGTTAAATTCAATGATTTCCCTCATTATCTTTCTTCTAATTCTATTTTTCTTGCTCCAATAAAGGAGTTTTCTACTCTATCCCAGAAATGAGTATGACGATAGCGAACAAAAGAAACACGCTGCTTACTAATATGCAAGTGAACTTTAACAATATCGTTGGCATCATATGTTAAATGATCCATTGATAACACCATTCCATTTTCACTATGTGGTAATAATGTTAACACTTCTTCTGGTGAAAAAATCATTGGCGAACTTAATGTACGATAAACACGATTATTAATCGAAGCCATTTCTGTCATTTGCATCACTTCTGCTCTCGGATGAACAATAGCTCCTCCTAATGACTTATTCACTCCTGTTGAACCTGTTGGAGTTGAAACACAAACACCATCACCTCTAAAATTCTCAAATAATTCACCATTAATTAAGACTTCACATACAAGAGTTCCATTTACTTTTCTCAATGTTGATTCATTTAAAGCAATATGATATTCAACGGTACCATCTTCTTTTTCTAAAGTCACATCTAATAATGGATAGCTCACACTTTCTCCTTGATCATGCTTCAAGCTTTCAATTAATTCACCTACTTGAAAATCACGCCAATCTGTATAAAAGCCTAAATGACCTGTATGAATAGCTGCGAAGCGAATATGATCTAGTTGTGATTTGTAATGGTGGACAGCACCTAGTAAAGTTCCATCTCCCCCAATTGTAATCACAACATCTGGATTTTTATCATCTCGTTCAAATTCTTTTTGGCAACATAAATTCAAAAATTCTTCTGCTACTTTTTGGCTTTTTTCTGATTGATTATAATATAACCCTACTTTCATCCGTTCACCTCACCCTCTATTTATTTCCTAACATCAACATTTATGATTTTCTCTTACGTTGATTTTCTTTATTCGTAGAGAAAATATATTGAGCTTCTTGAATTTCTTCTCGAATTTGCGACATTTCTTCATCTAATAAGAAGGCTGCTTCTGCTGCTCTTTCTAATCGTTCATGAATAATCTCTGGGAATTCTCCTTTATACTTATAGTTTAAAGAATGTTCAATCGTCGCCCAGAAATTCATCGCTAATGTTCGAATTTGAATTTCAACTAAAATTTTCTCTTCCCCTTCAATTCTTTGAACAGGATATTCTAATACAACATGATAAGAACGATAACCACTTGCTTTCTTTTGATGGATATAATCACGTTCAATAATAATTGTAAAGTCATTTCGTTGACGAAGTAATCGTACGACTTCAAAAATATCTTCTACGAATTGACACATAATTCGTAGTCCTGCAATATCTTGAACTCCTTCTAAAAAGTCTTCAGTCAAAATTTTTCTCACTTGCATTTTTTCTCGAATACTTTCAGGAGTTTTCACACGTCCCGTTATAAATTCAATCGGTGCATGTTTTCCTTTTTGACGATATTGAAGGCGAATGCCTTTTAATTTAATTTTTAATTCTTCAATTGCTTGACTATAAGGTGCTAAAAAAGCATCCCAGTCTTCAACTTCTGGTAAATATTTTTCTTCCATTTACTCACCTACTTTATTCTCATTCTCCTATCATAGCATATTTTTTTACTAAGTCTAAAAGAATTTTGATAATCTTAAACTCTTCAATAGTTATTATTTGTAATTCACATTAAATTAAGATAAAGTAATAAAAGCTTTGTGATAGAAAGAGGTAGAAACATGGCCCATTTAGAAAAAGAATATAAAAATCTTCTAACAAAAGAACAATATGAATCTTTAAAAGAAGAATTCCAATCTATTTTCACGAAAGATATTACGCAAACGAATCAATATTATGATTGTCACCAACAATTAGAAAATAATCGTTCTGCTTTACGAATTCGTCTTATTGAAGGAGAAAAAACAGGAGAAATCACATTAAAACTTCCTCAATCAGACTGCGAAGTTATTGAGATTACAGAAGAGTTACCTACAGAACAATTACAATGGTGGTTAGAAGAAGATATTTTTTTACTTCCAACAAGTATTAAGCTAGCGCTTGAAGAACAAGGAATTGAATTATCCAATATCTCTCCCACTGCTACTTTAACAACCCATCGTTTAGAAGGAATGTTAAAACCTGGTTATTTACTAGTATTAGATGAAAGTCACTATGCTGATCAAACAGATTATGAAATTGAAATGGAAGTTGAAGATTTAGAAGAAGGAAAAGAAATTTTCTTAGAAATTTTAAATCGTCATGGTATTACTCCACAAAAACCAATTAGTAAAATTAGACGTGCATTACATGCTACTAAAAATCTTGGCTAATCCAAGGCTTTTTATTCAGATTTTTTTCAGTTTTCTGATACAATATAGGTATAAATCAACGAAAGGAGATCTAGTTAGACGTGAAGAATAGTGAACTGAGTCGTATTCAACCTAGTCCATTATCTACTGAGAGAATTTTCGACTGTTACTTATTTATTAATCCTATTGGAAAAAAATGTTATCATTGTGAACAAGAAGTGATGGAATTTATTGAACGAACTCCATATAAAGTACACGTTCATTTCATCCCTTTTCATAATTTTAAATCTGTAACGCAGTATATGAAAAATAATCAGTTAAATAATAAGAACATCGACTTACGAAACGAAATCTATACAAAAATCTATGATGCTTCCCTATCTTATAAGGCTGCCCTTTTACAAGGGAAAAAATTAGGAAGAGCCTTTTTAATGGAATTGCAAACACAACTACATCTTCTTCATAAAGAATACACTCCTGAATTATTACAGGAAATTATTCAAATAATTGGACTTGATGAAAAAATGTTTTACGAAGATAAAGCGAGTAAACTCGTTCATCAAGAATATGAAAGAGATCAACAAATTGCACAAGAAATGATGGTTGAATCAAACCCTTCTCTTGTTATATTTGATAATTTAAATCAACAATTTGGCGTTATTTTACATGAAAATATTTCAGCAGATATGATTGAACATGTCTGTGAAAATCTACATCATGCAATAGAAAAATGCCCTAAAAAGACACAAAAGCATCAATCTTGCTGTGTGGTTAAAATGGTACATTAAACTATAAGAGACTGGATTTCAGTCTCTTTTTATTCATTGGAGGTTATTTATGGCAACAACTGTTTTATTATTAGATGAACAAACAATCCAACAATTGGGTGACATTTATCAAAATGCTATTCATCAAATTCCCCCTCATGCATATTATCAGTTAAAACTTCCTTCTTTAACGGTTACGGCTTATAAATCTGGAAAAGTTGTATTACAAGGAACTAATGTGGACTCATTTGTTCAAAAACATCATTTGACAGCTTCGACAAGTACAAAAAAAACAAAGGTTGAAACAAATGGCCTTCCAGAAGGATTTTCAAACTGGGGAGTCATTGGTAGTGATGAAGTTGGAACAGGAAGTTATTTTGGTCCATTAACTGTGGCTTGTGCTTTTGTACCTGAAAATCTTATTAAAGAATTGCAAATACTAGGTGTAAAAGATTCTAAAAATTTAACAGATGCTCAAATTCAAGAAATCGTTCCAAAAATTAAAGAATTGGTTCCATACAAATTACTTACACTTTGGCCTGAAAAATACAATGAAGTACAACAAACCAAAAATTTAAACGAAATGAAAGCACTGCTTCATAATCAAGCGATTAAACGATTATACCAACAAATTAATGCTGATTTGCTTCAAGCGGTGCTAATTGATGAATTTTGTTCTCCATCAAACTATTATCGTTATTTAGGAGATCAATCTGCTCCTCTTAAACCTATTACGTATTTTAAAACGAAAGGTGAAAGCCACCATATTGCAGTAGCTGCCGCATCTATGATTGCACGAGATGCATTTTTAGAAGGATTAAAAACTTTATCGAAAGAATACGGATATCCACTACTCTCTGGCGCTAACGCTGCAGTAGATGAATTAGCAAATAAAATTTTAAAACAAGAAGGCATGGAAGGTTTAAAAAAAGTTGCCAAATTACACTTTGCCAACACTCAAAAAGCTATTGATTTAGTAAAATAATTCCGAAAAGAATAAAGGCGTACAATCAAGTTCAAACACCTGATTATACGCCTGTTATTTTGGCTCCTTGTCAAATAGGGTTGATGAAACAATTTTAGTGAAGGAATTAAGCAGCGTCAGGT
>CAMYBO010000095.1 GCA_947254045.1 uncultured Granulicatella sp.
TCATATCAACGTTTCTAGCACTTGCTAGGGTTTTATCCCACACTACCCTCCATTTCGTACGCAATTAATCGGTTTAATTCAACTGCGTACTCCATTGGAAGTTCTTTTGTAAATGGTTCAACGAATCCCATGACAATCATCTCTGTTGCTTCAGATTCACTAATTCCTCTACTCATTAAGTAGAATAATTGTTCTTCAGAAATTTTTGATACTTTTGCTTCATGTTCTAAAGCAACTTTATCATTATGAATTTCATTAAATGGAATCGTATCTGATTTCGATAAATCATCCATAATAATCGTGTCACATTCAATATGAGAAATAGAATAATCAGATTTCTTACTGAATGTTACTTGTCCACGATAGTTTACAACACCACCATCTTTTGCAATTGATTTTGAAACAATCGAACTAGAAGTATGAGGTGCATTATGAATCATTTTCGCCCCTGTATCTTGGTGTTGTCCTTTCCCTGCAAAGGCAATGGATAACATCGTTCCTTTTGCATAAGGCCCTTCTAAAAATACAGAAGGATATTTCATCGTTGTTTTCGCTCCTAAGTTTCCATCGATCCATTCTACTGTTCCATGAGCCGCTGCACGAGCACGTTTTGTTACAAGATTGTATACATTGTCAGACCAGTTTTGAATCGTTGTATAACGGCAGTATCCACCTTCTTCTACGAAGATTTCAACAATCGCAGCATGTAAGCTGTTTGATGAGTATGTTGGTGCTGTACATCCTTCTACATAATGTACACTTGCGCCTTCATCTACAATAATTAATGTACGTTCAAATTGTCCCATGTTTTGGTCATTAATACGGAAGTATGTTTGCAGTGGAACGTCACATTTTACGCCTTTTGGTACGTAAATAAATGTTCCTCCTGACCATACTGCAGAATTTAATGCTGCCAATTTATTGTCTGTTGGTGGTACTAATTTTGCAAAATATTTTTCGAATAATTCTGGATATTCTTTTAATGCTGAGTCTGTATCTGTGAAGACAATTCCTAGTTTATCGAATTCTTCTTTCATATTGTGATACACAACTTCTGATTCGAACTGTGCAGATGCACCTGCTAAATAAGCACGTTCTGCTTCTGGAATTCCAATTTTTTCAAATGTATCTTTGATTTTATCAGGAACATCATCCCAAGAACGAGCTAGTTTATCACTCGCACGTTTGAAATAGGTAATCGCATCAAAATCAATATCTGATAAATCTGCTCCCCATGTTTGCATTGGCATTTTTTCAAATGCTTTTAAAGATTTTAGTCGAAATTCAAGCATCCATTCTGGTTCGTTTTTCATTTTTGAAATGGTACGAACCACTTCTTCGCTTAATCCAACTCCACTATCAAATACGGGCGTTACATCTTCATGAAAGCCATACTTGTAATCTTCTAATTCTGGAACTCCACTCATTTCTCTATTCCTTTCTTGTTTTTCTGTTCAACTGCTTTTTCTAATGCTTTCCATGCTAAAGTTGCACATTTAATACGTGCTGGGAATTTAGAAACTCCACTTAGTAAGGCAGCATCTTCTAATCGATCTTCATTCACACTTTGTCCTTGCACTAATTTTGAGAAATCTTCTGCTAATTCCAAAGCTTCTGGTAAAGTTTTTCCTTCTAAAATATCACACATCATACTGGCACTCGCCATACTAATCGAACAACCTTGTCCATCAAAACGAGCACTTGTAATATGACCATCATCTGATAATTCTAATTGTAACTGCAATACATCGCCACAAGTCGGATTATTCAACTCAATGACTTCAGTTGTTGTTTCCGTTTGAATTCCTTTATGACGAGGAAAATTCGAATGGTCTAAAATCACTTGACGATATAATTGATCTAATTTAGATAAAGCCATCTGAGAAAAACTCCTTTACTTTTTGTAATGCTTCTACGAAAAATTCAGCTTCTTCCATTGTATTATAAATATAAAAACTAATACGAGCAGTCGAAGAAACGCATAAATCTCTCATTAACGGTTGCGCACAATGATGTCCTGCACGAATCGCTACTCCTTCCATATCTAATGCGGTTGCTAAGTCGTGAGGGTGAACGCCATCCATTGTAAATGAAATCACGCCACTTCTTCTAGAAACATCTGTTGGACCATGAACGGTCACACCTTCCATTTGGGTTAATTTGTCATAAACATACGCAACTAATTGTTGTTCATGGGCATGAATGTTTTCCATTCCAATTTGTTCTAAATAATCAATGGCTGCACCTAATGCAATACCACCAGCAATATTTGGTGTTCCTGCTTCAAATTTCCATGGAAGTTCATTCCATGTACTTTCTGTGTCATACACGAAATCAATCATTTCTCCACCAAATTCAATCGGCTGCATTTCTTCTAATAATGCTTGCTTTCCATATAAGACACCAATGCCTGTTGGAGCTAACATTTTATGCCCGCTAAACGCATAAAAGTCGCAATCTAAGTCTAGTACATCAACTTTCATATGCGGTGCTGCTTGAGCTCCATCAACAACTAGAACTCCACCAACTTCATGCACGATTTGTGCTAATGCTTTAATCGGTTGAATTGTTCCTAACACATTTGAAGCATGCGCAATTGAAACAATTTTTGCCTTGTTTGTTAACACTTCTTTGGTAGCTTGTACATCTAGCTCTCCTTCTTCTGTTAACGGAAGGAAGTTTAAACTCGCTCCTGTTTGAAGCGCTAATTGTTGCCATGGAACAAAATTAGAATGATGCTCCGTTTTACTAATCCAAATCTCGTCTCCTTCATGTAGGCGATATTTGGCAAAACCTTGAGCCACCCAATTGATTCCAGTCGTTGTTCCTCTTGTAAACAATACTTCCTTTATCGAAGAAGCGTTGATAAATCTTTGCACTTTTTGACGACTTGCTTCATAGGCATCCGTTGCTAGTTGAGCGAGCGTATGCACGCCACGATGAATATTAGCATTATAATCATGATAATACTCTTCGATACAACGAATCACACTTTCAGGCTTTTGTGTTGTAGCAGCATTATCTAAGTACACTAATGGTTCATCATTAACGGTTCTATTTAAAATTGGAAAATCTTTCCGAATGTGATTAATATTCATCGTTTTTCGCCAACTTTTGATCAATCATTTCTACTAATTCTTTTTGCGTATTTTGTGCAGGAATTGCACTAATTACTGAACCTAAGAATCCACGAATGACTAAACGTTTCGCTTCTGCTTGACTAATTCCACGGCTTGTTAAGTAGAATAATTGTTCATCATCCACTTGTCCCACACTTGCCGCATGTCCTGCTGTTACTTCATTTTCATCAATTAATAAAATTGGGTTTGCATCTCCACGTCCGCCTTCAGAAAGCATTAATACACGACTCTCTTGTTGCGCATCAGCGAATTTTGCTCCTTTAATAATATGTCCAATTCCGTTAAATGTTAAGGTTGATTTATCAAGAATAACTCCATGTTGTAAAATATGTCCCACTGAATGGTTTGCGTAGTTTGTCACTCTTGTATCAATCCCTTGTACTTGTTTACCAGTTGCAATCGCAACAACATTTACTTTTGCTGTAGAACCTACTCCACGTAATTCGCTATCAAAATCTGCAATGACATTACCGTCATTCATAATTCCTAATGCCCATTCAATCGTTGCATCTTTTTCTAAATAACCACGACGGTTAATGTATGCATCCGTTGGTTGACCTAATGTATCTACTGCAGCAAAATGAACTTTTGCTCCTTCTTTTGCAATCACTTCTACAATGATATTCGCTGTATTTTTACGGTCTCCAATACTTTCGAAACGTTCCACATAAGATAGTGAACTATTTTCTTCTGCCACAATTAATACGTGTTTCACGAATGCTTCGTCTACTGTATTATTTTGTACAAAATGAGATTCAATAATGTCTTCTAAAACAACATTTTTAGGAACATAAATGAAAATTCCTGAATTGACCATTGCCGCATGATATGCTGTTAAGCTATCTTCGTCAACTGGTACAGCTTTTGTCATATAGTATGGTTTTACTAATTCTGGATATTGTTGCAATGCTTCAAATAAATCCATTACTAATACATCTTGCATCGCTGTTTCAACATTCATCTCTTCCCAGTAAGAAACTGCTCCTAATTGAACAATTTTTGCACTTCCTACTGCACTTGGAATGTCTTTTTCTAATTCTGTAATAAGTGAGTTTGCTTCTCCAATTTCACTTTGGAATAAATTCCAACGATGGAATTTTACACGCTCAATAAATGGTAATGGTAATTGTTTCGCTAATTCCAATGCTTTTAAACGAATGTCTAAAAACCAATCTGGTTCATTCTTTAGAAGAGAGAATGAAGTCAGTTGTTCTGGTGTTACAGTTAATTTCTCTGCCATTCTCTTTCTCCTATTCTTGATGTTCTAAAGAAATTCCTAATTCTTCACTAATTCCTTTATATCCTTCTGCTTCTAGACGTTTTGCTAATGCTGCATCGCCAGTCATTACCACACGTCCATCCATCATAATATGAACAACATCTGGTTCAATGTAGTTTAATAAACGTTGATAGTGAGTAATAATTAATGATCCAAAGTTTTCACCACGCATCGCATTTACTCCACGAGAAACTACTTTAAGCGCATCAATATCTAGACCTGAGTCGATTTCATCTAAAATCGCAAAACTTGGCTCAATCATCATTAATTGAAGAATTTCATTACGTTTCTTTTCTCCACCAGAGAATCCTTCATTTAAGTAACGTTCTGCCATTTCTTCTGGCATATCTAAAATCGCCATTTTTTCGTCTAATTTTTTGATAAACTCACGAACACCCATTTTATTATCTTCATCACGACGAGCATTGATCG
Source organism: uncultured Granulicatella sp. (assembly GCA_947254045.1). Lineage (GTDB taxonomy): Bacteria > Bacillota > Bacilli > Lactobacillales > Aerococcaceae > Granulicatella. The sequence continues at coordinate 4,852 of CAMYBO010000095.1, forward strand.
CTGAACGCATGAATTCAGAATTTGTTACTCCAGCGATTTCACTTGGATATTGCATGGCTAAAAACAGACCAGCACGAGCACGTTCATCTACTTCCATTTCAAGAACGTTTTCACCATCTAATAAGATTTCTCCTTCTGTTACTTCATAACTTGGATGTCCCATAATTGCTGCAGAAAGTGTTGATTTCCCTGTACCATTTGGTCCCATTACTGCATGAATTTCACCAGTATTGATGGTTAAATTAACACCTTTTAAAATTTCTTTATCTTCAATTGACACATGTAAATTTTTAATTTCTAATGTTGCCATGATTAAGCCCCTTTCAAAATAAATCCTCAATCCTATAACAAAATATTTTATCTGTCACATTATTAATATTTTATCTTAAATTAGAA
>CAMYBO010000096.1 GCA_947254045.1 uncultured Granulicatella sp.
CTATCTAATATATATATATTTCTAAATTAATTCTATCATATTAAAATGAATTTAAAAATAGTTAAATTCTTTCTTTAGTTGCTACAAATTAACTCTGACAAAGCTTGAGCATAAATAGCTGTAACTACTATTAAATCATTAACTGGAATAAACTCATTATCTTGATGCATTGTATCTTCTGTACCTGGAAATAATGCACCAAATGCAACTCCCTCCGATAGCAAACTTGCATAGGTTGAACCACCTATTACTCTAGTATATCCTTTCTCACCTGTTTGCTCTTCATAACTTCGCAATAGTGTTTTTACTAAATTGCTATCTGAAGATACGAAATGAGGTTCCTTCTTAACAATAATGTTAAAAGATTTACCTTTAAAAAATTCCTCTAGTTGATCTGTAATTCCTCTAGATGTCTGAGTGGAAGGGAAGCGAATATCAGCAACTATTTTTCCTCCTAATTTACAATCATAATTCGCAATCCCTACGTTAAAGGTTACGTCACCCATATTAGATTGATGATTAATACCTAACTTTTTGCCATCAGTCGTTTCATGGAAAGATTCTCCTAAATAATATAAGAAAGATTTTCCATTCTGAATTTCCTGTTGATATAAAAATTTCGCCAAATAAGTTCCCGCATTCACTCCCTTGCTTGGTGTCGAAGCATGAGCAGATTTCCCATAGAGTATAAGAATTAATTCTTCATCTCCATATTTTAAATCTCCAGTAACATTTGAATGATCCGATAAAAATTCCTTAAAATTCTTTGCAATATTTGAATAGTCTCTTCCTGTTAAATGTGCTTCCGCTCGTTCTGGAACCATATTTTCTTTAATTCCACTCTTAAATAGTATCAAATGATACAAACCAACTTGATTATCATCTTGCCCTTCTTTTATTGTAAAATGAATAATTCCTTTTTCTCCATTAACTACTGGAAAATAAGCATCCGGCACGAACCCTTCTTTTGGTAATTTTTCACAGGTCTGATAATACTTCATGCACTCCCAATTTGTTTCTTCATCACTTCCTATAATTAATTGTAATTGCCGTTTTGGAATATATCCATTTTCTTTCAATAACTTCATGGCAAAAAATGCACAAACTAATGGCCCTTTATCATCTAAACTACCACGAGCAATTAATTTTCCATCTTTGTATGTAGGTTCAAAAGGATTACTATCCCACCCCATTCCAACTGGAACGACATCTACATGACCTATAACCGCAAAAGGCTCTCCACTTTTTCCCCAATCAATACGAGTAACAAGTGGTCCATAATCGTTTACCTTAAAACCTGCTTCCACCCCCATTTTTTTTATTTCATCAATAGCTTTTTTAGGACCTTCTCCAAGAGGAGCGCCATCAATCGGATCCCCCTTTACGGAATTAATACGAAGTAATCGTTCAATATCATGTAGAAGGTCTTCTTTTCTATCTTCTACTACTTGTTTCCAATTAATAGTTTTCATAGTGTATCTCCCAAATTATAAGAAAAGCACAAAATTTTACAGGCTCAATTTGAATGACAATGTAAAATTTTGTGCTATATGGTTAACTTTCTAATGCTTGTGTAAAATCTTCAATTAAATCTTCAATATTTTCAATACCACATGAAAGACGTAGTAATCCATCAACTACCCCTTGCTCTAATCTTTCTTCAGGACTAAGACATGCATGGGACATTGTTGCCGGGTGAGAGAGAATAGATTCAACTCCACCAAGACTGACCGCCAAGATAGGAATACTAATCTTTTCAGTAAAAGTAAGTAATTCTTCTTTAGAATACAACTCAAAAGATAGGACTGCTCCACCGTTTTTTGATTGTTTCATATGCACTTCGTGGTTTGGATGATCTTGTAATCCCGGATAATAAACTCGTTTAATCTTTGGGTGATTTTGTAAAAACTTAGCCAATCTTTCTGCATTTCTAACAGCATAGTCCATACGAATTCCCATTGTTTTCATCCCACGCATGATAAGCCAAGCATCTTCAATGCCAAGAATACCGCCAAAATTTTTTTGGAACAATTTTAATTCTTGATAATAATCTTCACAATTAGTAGCAACAAGTCCTGCAATAACATCACTATGACCATTAATAAATTTTGTAACACTTTCAACTACAATATCAACCCCAAGTGCTAAAGGTTCTTGTGCCAAAGATGTCATAAAAGTATTATCAGCTACAGTAATCAAATTATATTCTTTAGCTAAGGCTACAATTTTTCTAATATCACACACTTTTAAAAGTGGATTTGATGGAGTTTCTAGATAAATCATGCGAGTATTTTTATGGATAGCATTTTTTACTGATTCCATATCAGCCATATCTACAAAAGTATATTCAACCTTATATTTTGGAAGTAGATGACTTACAAATTGACATGTACCTCCATAAACTTCCTTAGGTAGAATAACATGCTCTCCAGCATTAAGTAACATTAACACATTGGAGATAGCAGCCATACCTGATGAGAAACTAAGAGCATATTTTGAATTCTCTAAACTTCTAAATCCATCTTCAAGTGCATCTACAGTTGGATTTGAAAAACGAGTATATAAGTATTCTTGACTATCATCATAAAGATGTTTATTATTAAACGTTGATGTTTGATAGATAGGAATAGAGGCAGCCCCAGTATAAGTATCTAATACTTTATATCCATGTAGCAACTTGGTGTTCTCTCTCATTTATCTGCCTCCGCAATTGCTTCAATTTCTACCAAAGCCCCCATAGGAAGGGCACCGACTTGAAAAGCTGTACGTGCTGGATAGCTTTCTTTAAAAAAGCCTTCATAAACATCATTAAGTGCTTTAAAATCATCTATATTACTTAAATAAACTGTTGTTTTGACAATCTTATCCATTGAAGAGTTGTTATCTTCTAAAATACTCTTAATATTATTAAGAGATTGAGTAACTTGCCATTCAATAGTATCTTCATCAATTTTACCAGTTTCACGATTAATTGGTAATTGTCCTGATGTAAAAATAAGGTTTCCTACAAGTGTTGCTGGTGAATAACTGCCAACTGCTGCTGGAATTTTTTCACTACTCAATCTTTTCATTTTATATTATGCCTCTTTTCTTTCTTTTAAATTTCTCCAAATTATTAATCCTACTGGTAAAACTAGATATCCAATCAACATTGCTATAATAGCAAACATGTTTAATGATACATCTCCTTGTTTACTTACAATAGTAAATTGTGATACCCAATTAAATTTATAGAGTAAGATAATTGTTAAAATGCATCCCAAAAATGGAACGATCACATCAAAGACAAAACTCTTTTTAGCGGTTTTAACAATTTCTTCTTTTTGTTTTCCAAAGTAAAATACCATAACTGCTAATGGTACTACAATAAACTGAATAAAACGAGAAATGGAACTTAGAACAATAATACTAGTCATATTGTATTGGAAAGCCATAGGAAGTAATATTGCCGCTCCGATTGTCACCAAGAATGCTCTAAGTGGAAAATCTTTGCTAGTTCTAACTGTAAACCATTTTGGGACCTGATTCTGCATTGCCATTGCTTCCAAGATACGTGGAGTATGAAAAGATGCTGCCACATTAATACCAAACATAGAAATTAATGCACCTACTAGAATTATAGTGCGAATAATTGGATTTGAAAATACAGCTGCCAAAGCTACTACTTCCTTAGTTTGTACAATAGCTACAGGATTAATCATCATAGTTGTTCCCACAATTCCAAGATAGATAACTGCAATAATCCCTATTGCCAACGGAATCGCTTTTGGAAGATTTTTTTCTGGTTTCTCCATATCTTGAGCACCACAGGCAACACTTTCAAATCCAGTAAAAGCATAAAATGCTGCAATCACTGCCATTACATAATCTGAAATATCCATATTTTCACCCAACTTCGCGCCAGTGCTATCAGTTATGTTTTTAATTGCATCAAATTCATTGACACCTGTAAGTAATACAATTGCTAATCCAACGAGAATAGTTGTAACAAGTGCGCCAACCTTGCCAATTGTAGATAAATTATTTATAAGCTCAAATAGTCGTGTTCCTAATAAATTTATTATTAATAAAATTCCCATTAAAATAATAAATCCAATTGTCACATAGGTCAAATTAGCATTATCAAAGCCAAACATATTAAGAACTGTTTTAACAACTGCAGTTCCCATAACTCCCCATGCAATGCTAGCTGCAATATAACGTGTAATCCCTACATAAAATCCAATATTACTACCAAAGGCAGCTTTACTATAAGCATAAGATGCACCACCTTTAGAAACATATTTAGCTGCAGATGCAAAGGTTACCGCTAAAACAGATGCAAATATCGCAGCCATAATATAAACGATAAGTGCCTTATCTCCAGCTTTAGCAACAACACCTCCAGGAGAAAGGAAAATCCCTGTACCGATAATAGAATTAATAGTCAAAAGGACAATGGAGTAAAACCCTAACTTTTTTTTAATCATATGTATCTCCCACTTGATTTATACACTTAATGACTTTTACATGCATTAGTAATTAATGCAGAAAATAACTGATTCATTTCTTTAAATTTCTTATGCAACATTTCAGGATGCCATTGTACACCAATCAACATTGGATAATTATTGTGCTCAATTGCTTCTATAACGCCATCCATTGATCTTCCTACTACCTTAAAATCAACGCCAACATCTTTTATAATTTGATGATGAAATGAGTTAACCAACACTTTATTAACTTTTAAAATCTTATGCAGCAGTGAATTCTCAACAATATCTACTGAATGAGTAACTTGTTCTGGGAAATGCCCTTGCCAATGTTTTATAGTTGCCGTCTCACATAATGAAACATCTTGATAAAGAGTTCCTTCATGATACACATTAATAATCTGTGCGCCACGACAAATTCCCAGAATAGGAATACCTTTTTCTTCTGCCCGTTCTAACAATGCAAACTCAAACGCATCTCTTTCTGGGAATATATCTCCCATCTTAGGAGATGGCTCTTCATGATAATTCATTGAGCAAACATCATGACCACCTGATAAAATCAATGCATCAATTGTGTCAATATAAGTATCTAAAACTTCAGTAACATTCGATACAGGTATAATAAAAGGTACCCCTCCATTTCGAACTACAGAATTTACATAATCTTCATTAACATAACTTCTATGATAGCCAGGAAACATCCCCCCTTGATCAATCATAACACTAGCAGAGATTCCAACTATTGGCATCTTATTTCCCATAAGATAAACC
>CAMYBO010000097.1 GCA_947254045.1 uncultured Granulicatella sp.
TGAACGATTGCATTTTTATGATTTTTTGGACGAAGTTCTTTATTTATAAGAATTCTTTAAGATTTTTTGTAAAATATTTATCGAAAATCTTGCAAAATATGCATTTCTACTTCATACTGTTTGAGTAATCAACTATTAAGGAGTTTCATATGATTTATAAAATTACGATTTTTATTGTTCGTTTATTAATTATCTTATTAAATGGATTTACGAAAGTGACAGGTTTGGAGAATCTTCCAAAGGATTCTGGTTATGTAATTGTTGCTCCACACCGTTCATGGTTAGATCCGGTTCTAATTGCGATTGCGGTTTATCCAAAGTCATTAGTATTGATGGCAAAGCAAGAATTGTTTAAACCGAAACCTTTTGCGTGGTTTATTCGTCAGTTAGGAGCGTTTCCTGTGAACCGTGAGAAGCCTGGTCCGAGTGCGATTAAGCATCCTGTGACTCAAATTAAGGAACATCAGAAAGCTTTAGTGATTTTCCCAACGGGTACTCGCTATTCTAATGAAATGAAAGGTGGGGCTGTAACAATTGCTCGTATGGCAAAAGCCCCGATTATCCCGATCGTTTATCAAGGTCCTTTTACTTTTATGAACATTTTGAAGCGTCAAAAAATGTTTGTAAAAATTGGGGAACCAATCCATTTACCTGAGGGTCGTTTATCGAAGGAAGAATTAGCGCAATATGATGAATTGTTAATTCAAAAATTTGATGAATTGGATAAAGAGATTAATCCTAACTTTGTATACGTGATTCCTGAGAAGAAACGTAAATAGGAATTGACTTCTAATGAAATAAAAGCAAGAACTTCCACTGCTACAGTGAGGACGGCAGCAGATCCTTCGGTCTCATGCCTAAAAATCATGTCTGATTATTACTGCCACTGTAGAGTGGAATTCTTGCTTTTTTTGACGTAAAAAAGAGCAGACATGGTCTACTCTTCTAACTGAATTATTTTTTAGCATTTTTCTTTGCTTGTGCTTTCATTGAAGCAGCAATTTGACGAACTTTTTGTTCGGATGGTTTCTGACCCATTTGAGTCATCATACTACGAATCATATTTTCATCAAATGGAGGATTTTCTAGAAAGTAATTCATCATTGTTTTACGTGCGATAAAGAATCCACCGATTGCTCCTAAGATAGCAGCTACAACGACAATTAAAATCCATACACCTGTACTCATGCAAGTTCTCTCCCTTCATTGATCTACATTGCTATTGTACTAAATTATAGCAATAATGAAAAGGTTTTTTGAAAATTTTGTAAAAGTTGTACTTTTCTTTGTTTCTTTTATACTATAATTTATAGTCCTACTTCATCCAGTATAATCGACATTTGCTCTGTATCCACTGTAACTTTTGCACCAATGGTAATGGTAAATAATGGTTGTGTATGCGCAAAGTCTAAGTCGTACATCACTGGGATTTGTCTTAAGACTGGATATTTGTCTAATATATACAATAATAATTCTTCCGTCATACAACATTCTTTTGGAAATCTTCCGATTAGTACTGCTTTTGGATTTGGATAAGCTTGTAGTAATGCTGCCAAATTCCGATCAAATTCAAAATAGTCTCCATCCTCTGATTTTTCAATAAAAAAGGCATACTCCTCTGGAGTTGGAGCATAAGGAGTTCCTCTTAATAATGAAAATGTTGATAAGTTTCCACCGATTACTGTAGCAGTAACTTTACCGTGTGTGTATACTTTCCATTCTGTTGGTTGAAAAGTTAATGTTGTATCTGATAAATACCATGCATTACTACCCCATTTTTCACTTGGTGTTAATTCATAGTGTGTATGACTTAATGCTTTAAGCCATGATGCTGTTTGATATTCTTGGAGTTCCTTCATTTTAAAGCTTGTATAAGAAGGTCCCATATAAGTTAGCATTCCTGTTTTTGCATAGATTGCATTTAAAATGGCAGTTGTATCGGAATATCCGCAAATAATTATAGGATGTTTAGCAATTAATTCGTAATCTAAATAAGGAAGAAGCTCATTCGAATTAAATCCTCCAATGGTTGCTAGAATGACATCTACTGTAGGAGCTAAAAATGCTTCATGTAAATCCTCAACTCGACTTTCAATACTAGCAGAATCAAGTAAGTCGTTTTCAAAATAATGTTTTGAAAAGCTGATACTAAATCCTAATTCTTCTAATCTTTCTTTAGCATCCCTATTCGCTTCAAATCCTCCAACTCTTTCAATCGATGAAGACGGACTAAGTACACGAATATGCATGCCTTTTTGTAATTTTTTCATACAATCACCTCATTCTATTTCAAACATTGGGTAAATATTCGTTACATTTTCATCACGTAAAAACGGAATAAGTCCTTGAATAATGTAACTTGGAAATACTGAAGGATAAAACTTCCCTTGCTCCAAAGCTTGTACTATCTGTGTAAAATCTTGCTCAGTATACTGTGGCACTAACATAAATGGTGGCATAATAAATTGGAAGTCATTCAAATCGACAAACATTGGATTATAAATTCTTGGGAAATCAACTTCAATCACGACATAATCATCTGAAAGGAATCTCTTCCATAATCCTTTGACGGCATCTTTATGTTCTCTCATATAGGTTACAAATTCTTTATAGGTATTGAAAAATGAAACACCTTTTTCTGTTCCTCTTGCAAAGGCAAAAAGTACTCCTTCTAATTCAATATCATTCAATCGATTAAAAGAATCTGTTATAAAGTCATATAACTCCATCATTTCTTCGTTACCTTGTACATATTCACTCAACTGACGTTTCGGAATATACATCCCTGTTTCCTGAATTGATTTTAAAATTTCTCTTTTTTGAATGGTCCAAAATTTATAGGTCATTTATTTCTCCTATTCTTATTAGTGGTACTTTTATATTTTTTAGTAAATAGTTTTGCTGTCTAGTTCTAAGTAGAAGCATTCTCGATGATTACGTTAACGAACCTTCTTTTAAACACTTGGGTTTATAGCTTAATGACGTGAGGTTCATATCCAATTGCTTTTAAGAAGGTAAATAAATCTTCAGTTTTTACAAAAATTGTTTTCTCATTTGTATTTGGATGGAAACTCATTCGTTCTTCAGAGACGATTTCTTGATCAACATATACTTGAATATCTTTGTCTTCATTATTTAATAAGCCAAATGGAGAGACAACTCCTGGCGGGAGCATCATTTTGTCGTTTAGCGTTTCTGTTGAAGCCATTTTTATTTGCTTTTCTTCTACGATATCTTTAAATACATCCATATCTAAACGTTTTGCATCATCCATAATGACTAAGTAAAAATTTCTTTTTTTCTTATTCGTTAAGAACATTGTTTTAGTACGAACACCTTCAATGCCTTCAATAAAACTGTCTGCTTGTTCCGTTGTTAGCGCAGGTTCATGTTCCACAATTTGAAATGGAATACCTAACTCCTTTAACTTGTCTACTACTTTTTGATACATAGAAAAGCCCCCTTATAGTGTGTTTTCTTTATTATAAACTCTTCATGTATAGCTTTTCAATGAAATTTAAACCTATTCTACTATGCATACGAGCTTAATCATGTTATGATGAGAAAAAATTCACATAGGAAAGTGGTTATATGACAAAAAAAGCAATTTTACTCATGACATTTGGTACACCTGAAGGATATACTTTTGAAGATATCGCAAGATTTTTTACAAATATTCGACGTGGTGTTCGTCCAACGGATCAAGAAATCCAACACTTGTATGACAACTACCAAAAAATTGGCGGAAGTCCCCTACAAGAAATTTCAAAACAGCAAGCTGCAAAATTACAAGAACGCGTACAAGGAGAATATACCGTTTATTTTGCCAATAAATTCTCTTCTCCATTCATTCCTGAAGTCGTTAAACAAATGGAACAAGACGGAATTGAAGAATGTCTCTGCTTAGCACTTGAACCGCACTACTCTTACTACTCCATCTATGGATATGAGAAATTTATCGAAAGCAAAACCATTCGTTTCCACATGGTAAAAGATTGGTATCATAATCCCAACTTACTAGAATTTTGGGAACAAGAAATCAAAAAGATTTTAACCGAAGACGTTAAAGATGAAAGTTTTAAAGTGATATTTTCAGCTCATAGCGTACCTGTTATTGCATTGGAATTCGAAGATCCTTATATCGACCAAATTTACAAAAATGGACAAATCATTGCAGAAAGATTGGACTTGGAAAAACATCAGTACACTCATACATGGCAAAGCGAAAGTGATATTGGACTCCCATGGATGAAACCAGATGTATTAGAATACTTACGAGAACAAACGGAACATCCTGAACATTATATTTTCATTCCAATTAGCTTTATTAGCGAACATATCGAAGTTTTATACGACAATGATATCGAATGTAAGGACTTATGCGATGAGTTTGGCGTAGGCTATCACAGACCACCAATGCCGGATGCTCATCCACTCTTAGTAGAAGCCTTATATGAAACGGTTCGAGCTCACGAAACAGAAAGCTTCACTCTTAAAACACATGAAGAAGAACCACTGGATGAAATGTTACCACCAGAAACATCAAAAGATATTCTAGACCATGAATCGGATATTCAAATGCCGGAATTCGTAAAGAAATTAATCGCTAAAAAAGGCAGAGAGAATGTAAAAATGCCGGAGTTCGTCAAACGAATGTTAGAACAAAGAGCAAAACAGAAAAAACAATAAAACGTAAAACCCTGCACCCAAAACTCTATACTTTTGGGTGCAGGGGTTAGTTAATCTATAGGTCTATTTCAATCCCTTTTAGTCGTAAATTCTCAATACATTCCTGTAAGTATGCTTCATTATGCTCTTTATAAATTGGTGTGTTTATTTCCATTTTAGATTATCGTAGCTTTCTGCAATTTTCCCACGATAATTCTTATCTCTCCACTCAGTTGCTACTTGGTAGCCTCTACGAGTCATCTCATCCATAATCAATGTATGATAGCAAAATAGGTGATAAGGAGAATATAAAAATACATAATCAACTGTCTTATGTTTCTTATTCCATCCATTTCCCCTAAGTGCACAACATTCTCTATGTTGTCCTAGTAATTGATTCTCAGGTAATTTTGATTTCATTTTTTCATGCCATAATCTCATCTTGTACTCCTATTAGTAACGTTAATTGTTGTAAATAATTATTGGGGTATTTCTCTAATAATGTATGAATATAATGGATGATAGTAGTTTGATCACATACTCCAGTACTATACTCC
>CAMYBO010000098.1 GCA_947254045.1 uncultured Granulicatella sp.
GCTCTATCTATATGAAAGTGTGGTTCTTTTTTCATCATTACAGGGGAAATTCAACATGGCTGAAGTAGAAAGTTTCACATTAGATCATAATAAGGTCATTGCACCTTAAGTGAGATTAATTTCAAACGAATATGGTAAAAAAGGAGATGTCATTTCGAATGATGATATTCGCTTTTTACAACCCAATAAACAAGAAATGCCGACTGGAGGCATTCATACGTTTGAACACTTGCTGGCAGATTTATTCCGTGATCGTATCGATGGCATTATCGATATTTCACTGTTCAGTTGTCGGACAGGATTCCATTTGATTGTGTGGGAAGAACGTTCTCCAGAAGATATCGCTCGTGCATTGAAATCAACTTTAGAACAAATTGTTGAAAAGATTCAATTTGAAGATATTCAAGGTATTTCTGCTGTTCAATGCGGAAATTATCGAGATCACTCTTTATTTGGAGCAAAAGAATATGCAAAACAAGTATTAGAGCAAGGGATCAGTATTGATCCATTTGAACGTAAAGTGATTTAATATCGTTTATTGATACAATGATTAGTAACACCTAGGGAGGATTTCCATATGAACTTAAAAACTATTACTAAATCTTTATTTGCACTTTCTACAGTTGCTTGCAGTAATCAAACTACATCAAACTCAACAACTACTAATTCAAAATCTTCAAATACAGAATTGAAAACAGTCAAAGTTACTTCTGTGGGTTCTGATGCTGAAATTTGGAGACATATTGCTGAAATAGATCAAGCGAAAATAGCAGGATTAAAAATAGAAGTTGAAGAACTAAATGGTGGCGTGCCATTAAACCAAGCAGTTGCAGAAGGTTCTGTAGATGCGAATGCCTTCCAATCCATTGGATATTTACAAGGTTTTAACGAATCAAATAGTTCTAAACTAACACCAATTGGAACAACTTATATCGAACCAATGGGACTTTACTCTAAAAAAGTAAAATCATTAAATGACTTACCAAATGGTGCTAAAATTGCGATTCCAGATAATCTTTATAATACAACACGTGCGCTTCGTTTATTAGAAACAGCTGGACTAATTAAATTATCAGCAGATTTCAAAGAAGGTACAGGAACTCCAAGTGATATCGTAGAAAATAAGAAAAACTTTGAATTTTTATTAATTGATGATACTACAAGTGTTCGTGTATTAGATGATGCAGATTTAATTGCAATTGGAAATACAATTGCGCTTGAAGATGGATTAAATGTATTAAAAGATGCTTTATTCTACGAAAAATCAGATGCCTCTACGATTACAAGTATCAATGTTATCGTTGTGAAGAGTGGAAATGAATCCAATGAAGATTATAAGAAATTAGTAGAGTTATATCATGATGCAGATGTTCAAAAATTCATCTCAGATAAATTCCAAGGAACAAAAGTAGAAGTAAAAAAACTATTTCTGAAGTGTGGGGTAAATAATCGATGAAAATTGCGATTGTTGCTGCAATGAAAGAAGAGCTTCATCCATTTGAAGAACACTACGTACCAAAAAAAGAAGTTTTTTCAAAAGGTCCGATTCGAATTCTTGAAGTTCATGAGAATCTCTATCTTGTTCAATCCGGTATTGGAAAAGCGAATGCTGCAGCTACAGTAGCTTGGCTTTGCGATAAAGTTCAACCGGATTTGATTATTAACACTGGAACAACGGGTAGTTTTAATGAAGATTTTGCACTTGCAGATGTTATTGTTTCAACAAAATTTGGATATAGTGATGTGGATGCGACAGGTTTTGATTATGCATGGGGGCAAGTTCCACAAATGCCAGAATTTTATCCAGTGGATAAAGCGTTGAACGAAAAAGTTGTTCGCATTTTACAGGAGCGTATTACGGAATTTGGGATTCATAATGGCTTTATAGCGACGAGTGATTCTTTCATGAGTTCGATTGAGACGGTACAAAACATCCGTAAACATTTACCGGATATTGTGGCAAGTGATATGGAATCAACTCCATTAGCACAAATTGCTTATTTCTATGATATTCCCGTGTTGAATGTTCGTGGGATAAGTGATCATGTTGGTGGGGAAGCTCCAGATACATTTGAAGCAACGCTTGAATTAGCTTCAAAACATGCATTTGAAGCAGTTTGTACTCTTGTGGAAGAGTTGTAGTAGGATGATGAATACAAAGTAAAAAAGTTATGCTCATTTTAGTTAATTAAAATGGGCATAGCTTTTTTTATTTTAAAAGCTTTTTTGAAGTAAGCATATATTTAGTAATTTTATGCTTTGAATGGAATCTAATACATAAGTTTTGTGTCTGATAAAAAACGGATGAGACTTTAGAATAATAACTATAGATAGAGACGATATAGTTTTTTGCGAACAATCCCGAACAAGTTTTGAAATATCGTATGGTTTTTTTATATTTTTATTGATTTTTTTAAAATAAATAGTATAATTTGAATTAAACACGAACAAGGAGATGCTTTATGAGAAATAATGTTCGATATATATTGATATTCCCAGGAGTAGTACTGTTATGTTTCTTTTTAGTGCTTCCTTTACTTTCTAGTCTTATTCCAACATTTTTTCCGAGAAATAGTTTTTCATTTCAGCTTTATAGTGAATTTTTTAAAGATTCTTATTTTATGAGAGTATTATGGCGTACATTAGTAAATTCTTTTTTTGTAACACTGATATGTGCAGTGTTGGGATTGCCTGTATCTTATGTTATATCTGGAGTGTCTAAGAAATGGAAAGGTATTTTAATAGCATTAACATTATTCCCGTTGTTAACGAACTCGGTTATACGAAGTTTTGCATGGATTACAATACTTGGTAAAAACGGTGTTATTAATACTTTGTTGATGCAATGGGGAATTATAAAAGAACCGATAACGCTATTATATACAGATTTTGCTATCATTATTGGTTCAGTATATTTATTCTTACCTACAATGATAATGACACTCATCGGTGTTCTAGAAAATATTGATGATGATATTCTTGAGGCAGCTTCAACACTGGGGCTAAGTCCTATAAAGATATTTTTAAAAATTATTTTCCCTCTATCATTACCTGGGATGTTTGTAGGAAGTGTTCTTGTGTTTACTGGTACGCTTACAGCTTACACGACTCCCCAATTACTTGGAGGAAATAAAAAAATGATGTTGGCAACACTTCTATATCAAAGAGCTACAACTCTTGGAGATTGGACAAGTGCTAGTATAATTGCTTTAGTAATGATTGTGATTACATTTATAGTGATGAAGGGATTTAACTTATTGGCAAAATCTATGGATAAGAGAGGTGGAGATATTGCGTAAAAATAAATGGCTAACGATGATGGCGATTGTAGTGTTCTTATTCTTATTCTTGCCACTCATTATTATTTTGGTAACATCTTTTGGGACAGAGGCGATTATTACTTTTCCGATTAAAGGGTTTACGATTGATTGGTATATTATGGCACTAACTTCAAAAGCATTTATGTCGAGCTTACAATTGAGTTTGATTATAGGAGTTGTAGCAACGCTAATTGCATTAATTGTAGGTATTCCATCAGCATATGTACTATCGAGAGACCGTTTTAAAGGAAAAAAGTTTTTAAATACTTTTTTCTTATCACCAACATTGATTCCAGGGATTGTTGTAGGATATTCGATTTTTCAAATGATTGTAGTAAATTTGAGATTACCTATTGTTCCTGGACTAATAATAGGACATTTCCTTATTAGTGTTCCGTATGTGATTAGAGTGGTTGGTTCCAGTATGGAACAAGTTGATGTATCGATTGAAGAAGCGGCTTGGACACTTGGATGTACTAAGAAGCGTGCGTTTGTAACAGTGTTATTACCAAATATTGTCTCGGGAATTTTTGCTGCATTCATGTTGGCATTTGTAAACTCATTTAATAATGTTCCAGTTTCAATGTTTTTATCGGGTCCGGGGGTTACAATGTTACCTACGACTTTATTAAGTTATATGGAATTTAATTATGATCCGTCAGTATCAGCACTCTCAGTTATTCTCATGTTTGTCACAATAGGAGTTATGATTGTAATTGAGAAAACTACAGGATTAGCATCTGTTTCATAAGGAGAGAATTATGTCTTTTGTAAAATTAAGTAATGTTAATATGATTTATGATAAACAGCATCATATTTTAAAAGATTTGAATTTATCAATAAACAAAGGGGAGTTAGTTTCTTTGTTGGGGCCAAGTGGTTGTGGTAAGACAACAACACTTCGTATTGTAGCCGGCCTACTTCAACAAAATAGTGGAGAGTTTGAACTTGATGGAGTTGATATGACAAATATCCCAGTCCATCTTAGACAATTTGGGATGGTTTTTCAAAGTTATGCGTTATTTCCTCATTTGACTGTTGCAGAAAATGTGGGATTTGGATTAAAAGTTCGTAAAGAAAGAAAAGAAATTATTGATGAAAAAGTAACTCGTATGCTTGAAGTTTGTGGACTTGAAAAACTAGATTCTCGTTATCCTAAACAACTTTCAGGAGGCCAACGTCAAAGGGTAGCACTTGCACGCGCATTGATTATTGAACCAAAATTACTTTTACTAGATGAACCACTCAGTAATTTAGATGCAAAATTGCGATTGCAAATGCGTTTAGAAATCAAGAGAATTCAACAACAATTTAAAATTACAACGTTATTTGTGACACATGATCAAGAAGAGTGTTTTTCTATTTCAGATAAAGTAGCTGTGATGAACAATGGAATTATTGAACAATACGGAACCCCAGAGGAAATATATAAACGTCCAAAAACGGAATTTGTAGCACGATTTATAGGATTTGAAAACTTTATTACAGCAACAGTTCAAGATAATAATCATGTACAAATTTCTAATGGGATTACTATTGAAACAGAATCTCATGGAAAAAAAGGAGATGTAATGATAACAATTCGACCTGATTATATTGAAATTGGTTCAGAGGAAAAGGGAGATATTTTGGGTAAAGTAATGGTACGAACTTTCCTCGGTAAAGCGTATCAATATGAAGTGCAAACAGATGTTGGTATTCTTTTAGTGAATAGTCCTAGTAGTATTGAAATTGGGACACCTATTTCACTTAAACTTCCAGCTAAGCACATTATTGTTTTATAAAAATAAAATTTTAAGGAGAGATAATAAATGAATAAAAAAATTGTAGGAATTGTAAGTACGGTATTATTAGTATTAGCT
>CAMYBO010000099.1 GCA_947254045.1 uncultured Granulicatella sp.
CGTCGGCAGCGTCAGATGTGTATAAGAGACAGATTATCATCAGTAGTTGTTTTAACTGCATGTGGTGGGGGTTCAAAATCTACTACTTCATCGACTTCTTCTGAAAAAACTACTCAAGCAGCAAAATCTACTGCTTCAGGAGAATTAAAAGATGGTACTTATAAATTAGTATCTGAAGCTGACAAACGTGGTTGGCATGTTGAGTTTACAATCGTAGTTGAAGGCGGAAAAATTAAATCTTCTGACTTTGATAACTTAAATAAAGATGGTAAACGTAAATCAGAAGATGCTGAGTATGAAAAACAAATGAAAGATAAAGTTAAAGTTGGACCTGCTGAATACTTCAAAGCATATAACATTGGTTTAGTAGAAAAACAAAAACCATCAGATGTTGAAGTAGTATCTGGTGCTACACATGCGCATACTTCATTTGTAGAATATGCAAATAAATTAATTGAAGCAGCTCAAAAAGGTGACACTAAAGAAATTAAAGTGGCTGCACCTCAAGGCTAATTTTAAACAAAAGTAAGAACCGAGCTGAGGCTCGGTTTTTTTATGGTTGGAAAATAGGAGTTTAGCTTGAGTTATTGTGAAAAATTTAGTAGACTATTTGAATGGAATTTATACAATAAGGAGAGATTTATGAAAATCAATAAATGGTTGTTGGCGACAACTCTTGCCTTAAGTTCAATTGGATTAGTGAGTTGCCAACAAAAGAAAGTTCAAGATGCAGAAGTTGTTTCATCAGCTTCCGTGAAAACACCAAGAGAAATTATTAAGTCTCCCGTTAAGAAAACAGATTTCTTATTAGGGACTGCGGTAGCATTATCTGTCTATCATCCAAATACTGAAGAATTATTAACACGTGCTTTTGCAATGGTGAAAGACTTAGAAGCTAGAATTACTGTGAATGCTAGTGGGTCTGAAGTAGATGCGATTAATGAAGCAGCAGGAGATCATGCAGTTGCAGTCAGCGATGAAGTGTATGATTTGATTAAACAAGGTTTAGCATATAGTGAAGAATTTGATGGTAGTTTTGATATTACGGTAGGGCCTCTAACAAGTTTATGGAGAATTGGTTTCCCAGATGCTAGAAAACCATCCCAAAAAGAAATTGATGATGCATTACCTTTAGTCAATTATAAAAATGTTGTTTTAAATGATGAAGAAAAAAGTGTTTATTTAACTCAAAAAGGAATGTTATTAGATTTAGGTGGAATTGCAAAAGGATTTATTGCGGATCAATTATGGAATTTCTTTAAAAAAGAAGGAGTGACAACAGCTGTTCTTGATTTAGGTGGAAATATTGTCGTGATGGGTGGTTCTCCTGCACGAGACGGAGTAGCTTGGAATGTTGGTTTACAAGATCCATTAGAAAGCCGTGGAACAACTTTAGGAACGATTTTAGAAAAAGAAAAAACAATCGTAACGTCAGGAATTTATGAACGCTATTTAGAAGTAGACGGTAAAACGTATCATCATATTTTGAATCCGAAAACAGGATATCCATATGAAAATGATATTGCAGGGGTTTCGATTATTGTTTCAAGTTCTACTCGTGGAGATGCATTGTCGACTTCTATGTTCTCAATAGGGGTAGAAGAAGGATTGAAGTACGTCAATCAAAAAGATGATGTGGATGCAATTTTCATGACGAGAGATAAAAAAATTTATGTTTCTAATTCGATTAAAAATGCGTTTAAACTAACGAATGATCAATATACATGGGAAGGGTCGCATTAATATGAAAGATATCATTGAATTAGTGGAGTTAAGAACGAAAATTGCCAGTGTCATTCCTTTTGTGGTTGGATTACTGTATTCGGTTTGGACATTTGGAAATTTCAATGTTGTCAATATGGTATTGTTCTTTATTGGAATGGTATGTTTTGATATGGCAACGACCATTATGAATAATTTAATGGATTATGTTAAAGCGAAAAATGAAACATATCGACAAGAAGAAAATATTATTGGAACTTCTAGTTTGACTGTAAAACAAGCAGCGATGATTTTCGGAAGTTTAGTTGGTGTTGCAACGATTATTGGAATCATTTTAGTAGTGCGTACGAATATCATTTTATTATTTGTCGGTGCACTTTGTTTTGTAATTGGAATTTTTTATACATTTGGTCCAATTCCAATTTCAAGAATGCCTTTAGGGGAAGTGTTATCTGGAGTTACCATGGGATTTGGAATTTTCTGGATTGTTATTTTTCTGAATGCACCAGAAGCCAGTTTCGCTTGGATGGGATTAGACCAAGGAATGTTGATTGTCCGATTAGCATTGTTCGATCATATCAAAGTAGTGTTGCTTTCATTGCCGTTAGTATGTACGATTGCGAATATTATGTTAAGTAATAATTTATGTGACTTAGAAACGGATATTACGAATCATCGTTATACTTTGGTGTACTATATTGGAAAACCAATGGCGTTAAAATTGTATCAAGGACTCTATCTCATTAGTTTTGTAGCGATGGCGTTAGCAGTTGTATTTCGAATGGCACCAATTTTAATTTTAGGGACTCTACTTGTTGGAGTACCAGTGTATAAAAATATTCAACTTTTTATGCAAAAACAAGAGAAACGTACAACATTTGCTTTAGCAATCAAAAATATGATCATGATTCATGTTGTGCAAATGGTATTATTAGTCATTAGTGTGATATTTTTTCGCTAATGCTTGACAATTGGCACTGAGAATTTTATGATTGAATAGATATGATACAGTAGAAGAAAGAGAGTAGTGAAAATATGGCACAAAAGAAAGCAGCGTTGGCATGTAGTGTATGTGGCTCAAGAAACTATACACTGACTTTAGGACAAAATAAGCGTGTCGAACGTTTAGAGTTAAAAAAATTCTGTAAGTTTTGCAATAAACAAACACTACATCGAGAAACTAAATAATCGAGAGGAGCAGTTTCGCATGCGTTTTTTAGTAAATGTTGTTAAAGAAATGAAGAGAGTAACATGGCCAACTGGTAAAGAAGTAAACAAATATACATTAACAGTTGTAATGACAGTATTACTTGCGTTAGGATTTTTCACAGTAGTGGATTTTGCGATTGCAAGTGCATTTAAATTAATTATTAAATAATTCGCAAGAGTTATAAAATAGTGGTATAATAAAAGCAAACAAAAACCTTCAAGTTAGAAGGTTTTTTTGTATGAACAAATAATAGGAGGAATTACAATGAGTAATGCAGCAAAAGAATGGTATGTATTACATACTTATTCAGGATATGAAAACAAAGTAAAATCAAATATTGAATTACGTATTAGTTCAATGGGGATGGAAGAAAATATTTTTAGAGTCATTGTTCCAGAGGAAGAAGAAGTAGAAGTAAAAGATGGAAAAGAAAAAGTTACCGTTAATAAAACTTTTCCAGGTTATGTATTAGTTGAAATGATTATGTCTGACCAAGCGTGGTATGTTGTACGTAACACTCCAGGCGTAACAGGATTTGTTGGTTCTCACGGAGCAGGTTCTAAACCTTCACCATTATTACCAGAAGAAGTGGATACATTATTAGGACGTTTAGGAGTGCCAACTCACGCACCAGTAGATTTACATGCTAAAGTTGGAGACTATGTGATTATTACTGAAGGTGCCTTTGATGGTATGAGTGGTAAAGTGACAGAAATCGATGACGAAAAACAAAAAGTTAAAGTAACGATTGAAATGTTTGGTCGTGAAACTGTTGCAGAATTAGAATTCTACCAAGTGAAAGAAGATGACACTTACTAATGCGAGAAAGTATGTTAGATCGTTTTGTACGATATGCAAAGATTAATACAAGAAGTGATTTAAACTCTTTGACAGTTCCGACTACGAAAAGTCAGTTAGATTTTTTACAAATGTTGGAAAGTGAATTAAGAGAATTAGGTTTTTCAAACATTTCTTTAGATTTAGAAGATGCTTATTTAGTTGCTTGTATTCCAAGTAATTTGCCAGAAGGTAAAACAGCACCAGCCATTGGATTTGTAGCACATGTCGATACTGCAGATTTTAATGCGGAAAATATTCAACCACAAGTTCATCATAACTATGATGGGAAAGATGTATTGTTGAATGCAGAATTAGGATTGATGATGCGAGTAGAAGAGTTTCCGAATTTGAAAAATTATATCGGTCAAACTTTAATTACAACAGATGGGACAACTTTGTTAGGTGCAGATGACAAAGCAGGATTAGTTTCAATATTAGAAGCTGCCATAGATTTATTAGAAAATCCAGAAATTCCTCATGGAGATATATGGGTAGCGTTTGGACCAGATGAGGAAATTGGAAAAGGTGCACATCGTTTTAAAGCAGAAAGAATGCCAGCAAAATTTGCTTATACATTAGATAGTGGTGTAGTCGGGAAATTAGAATATGAAACCTTTAATGCAGCAAGAGCGGTTGTGAAAATTAATGGAACAAGTGTACACCCAGGTCAAGCAAAAGATGTCATGGTAAATGCATTAGCAGAAGCTGCTAAACTATTCTCAAAATTACCAGAACAAGAAGTGCCAGAAAGAACAAGTGGCTATGAAGGCTTCTATATGCTTACTAAACAATCTGGAAATATTGGAATGGTAGAAGCAGAATATATTATTCGAGACCATTCGATGGAAAAATTCCAAGAACGAAAAGAAACATTTGCTAAAATTGTAGAAGAACAAAATGCAACGTATGATGTTCCAAGAATTGAATGTCATATTTATGATGAATACTTTAATATGTATGAAGTGTTAAAAGAAGATATGACTTCAGTAGAAGTAGCAAAAGAAGCATACCGTCAATGTGGGATTGAACCAGATATACAACCATTCAGAGGTGGAACAGATGGATGTATTATTACCTTTAAAGGAATTCCAACACCAAACTTGTTTACTGGTGCAGAAAATTTACATGGACAATATGAATATGTCACATTAGAAAGCATGGAAAAAGCCAAAGAAGTTGTATTAACGATTATTCAAAATGTTATCAAATAAAAAATAGCCCTCAGATATTAAAGTCTGGGGGCTTTATAAATACATGATTCATTTGTTCCAAAATTGTTCCGTAAAAATAGAATTCCGGAAATAGAAGAAAAGTAAAACGTTGATTGAACAACATTTTAAAATGTTAAAAATAACAAAAAATATAAAATATGCCGAAAGCAGGGATCGAACCTGTGACCTACGCGTTA
>CAMYBO010000100.1 GCA_947254045.1 uncultured Granulicatella sp.
AACTTATTTTATTTAACTACTCCATAGAAAGAAGGAAATTGAATGATTTACGCCGGAATACTTGCTGGTGGTACAGGAACTCGTATGGGAATTCAAGATATGCCTAAACAGTTTTTAACATTAGGGAAAAAACCAATTATTATGCATACTGTTGAGAAATTCTTGTTTGTTCCAGATATTGATGTTATTTATGTAGCAGTTCATCCAAATTGGATGACTTACTTTGAAGACCTGCTGAATAAATATGTTCCAACACAAAAAGAAAGAATTCGTGTTGTTTCAGGTGGAAAAGATAGAAATGATAGTATTATGAATATTATTCATGATATTCAAGATAAGTCAGATGAAACAAAAGACGATATTTTAATTACTCATGATGCGGTTCGCCCATTTGTATCTTACCGAATGATTCAAGAAAATATTGCTGCGATGAAAGAGTATGATGTAGCAGATACGGTTGTTCTTGCGAATGATACTATTGTAGAGTCAGTGGATGGAAAAGTGATTTCTTCAATTCCAAATCGTACACATATGTATCAAGGGCAAACACCACAAACGTTCAAGATTCGTGCATTTGTAGATATTTACGAATCAATGGAAGAAGATGTGAAACAAATTTTAACAGATGCTTGTAAAGTATTTGTTTTGAATAATACACATGTTGGACTCGTTCAAGGCGAATATTCAAATATTAAAATTACTACAGTAACGGATTTAAAAATTGCTGAAGCGATGTTGGGAGAGATCTAAGTGATTAATCGAGTATATCAATTGATTCGTCCACATTATTTTTCTGTGAAATATGAAGACGTTGAAATGGAGCAAGAAGATACAGTAGTTGTTCGACCAAATTATATTGCATTATGCCATGCAGACCAACGATATTTCCAAGGAACTCGTCCACCGAAAATTTTACAAAAAAAATTGCCAATGGCATTAATTCATGAATGTTGTGGAATTGTTGTAAGTGATGCTTCAGGAACCTATAAACCTGGAGATAAAGTTGTCATGATTCCAAACCAACCTCCAAAAGAATTTGAAGAGGGGACAGAATTTTATGAAAACTATGTAACAGGTGGTTATTTCCGTTCAAGTGGACATGATGGATTTATGAGAGAATTTGTTACAATTCCTAAAAATCGTGTGGTGAAATACGAAACAATTCCATCAAAAGTTGCTGCGATTACAGAATTTGTATCTGTTGGGATTCATGGGATAACAAGAATGAAACAAGTAGCACACTCAAGAAGAGACCGTATTGTGGTATGGGGGTCAGGAAGCTTAGCTTATGTTGTTGCAACTCTTGCAAAAGAAAAGTTTCCTAACTCAACGATTATTGTAGTTGGGAAAAACCATGATAAATTACGATTATTCTCTTTTGCAGATGAAGTGTATGATGTGAGTGAAATTGAAGATGACTTCACGTTTGATCATGCTTTTGAATGTGTAGGAGGAAATGGAACGCAAGAAGCTTACCGAGATATTATTAAACATATCAAACCTCAAGGAGCAGTTGTTATGATGGGGGTTAGCGAATTTGAAGTTCCATTAAATACACGAGATATTTTAGAAAAAGGATTAACTTGGGTAGGAAGTTCACGTTCAGGACGTGAAGATTTTGAAGGAGCTGTTCAAATGATGGAACGCCCTCAAGTTCACTCAAGATTGAATTTAATTATTCATGAATCAAATAAAATTCAAGATATCCAAGATATTTATCATTTCTTCGAAGAAGATACTGTCACACCATTTAAGACAGTTGCGAAATGGGATATTTAATAATGAGGTGAAATCATGGAACCACTTCAAGAGAAGTGTTTAGAAATGGCAGAGTATTTCGTTCAATTTTGTAAAGAAAATGATTTACTTTGCTACCTATGTGGTGGAGGCGCAATTGGGACTTTGAGACATAAAGGATTCATTCCTTGGGATGATGATTTAGATTTCTTTATGCCAAGAAAAGATTATGAAAAATTAGCACAACTTTGGCCACAAAAAGCAGATAGTCGTTATCAACTTTCTAAAAGTAATGAAAACTATTTAGATCGTAATTTATTTATTACGATAAGAGATACACAAACAACATGTATCAAACCTTATCAACAAGATTTGGATATTCCACATGGATTAGCCTTAGATGTGCTTCCATTGGATTATTATCCAACTAATGAGCTATCACGTAAAAAACAAGTGATAGCTGCTTTAGTCTATTCACTATTTTGTGCTCAAACAATTCCAGAAAAACATGGCGGAATAATGAAGTGGGGAAGTCAAGTTTTATTAGCGCTTGTTCCTTCTAAAAAATTACGTTATAAAATTTGGAAAAAAGCTGAAGCTGAAATGACGAAATATACAAAAGAAGAAAGTGATGGAATTACAGAACTATGTTCTGGTCCATACTATATGAAGAAAAAGTATCCAATTTCAAGTTTTGAGAATGCTTTATGGCTTCCTTTTGAAGATACGAAATTACCAATTCCAATTGGATATGATGCCTACTTAAAAACCGCTTTTGGTGATTATATGACACCACCACCAGTAGAAAAACAAGTAGCACATCACGATGCAGTTCTTGTAGATTTAGAGAAGAGCTATACACATTATAAAGGTGAATATTATGGCAAATAAGAAAAAAGTACTTTTTTTCATGTGGTCATTCTCTTTAGGAGGAGGCGCTGAAAAAATTTTATCTACCATTGTATCTAATTTAGATTTAGATAAATATCAAATCGATATTTTAGAAATGGAACATTTTGATAAAGGATATGAAGCTGTTCCAGAAGGGGTACGAATTTTAAAACCGTACAAAAAGAAAAAATATGGACGATTAGTAGAAGCAATTTTATGGCGTTTAAGAATCTATTTCCCATATTTAGTTAGAAAATGGTTGATAAAAGATGACTATGATATTGAAGTGTCCTTTACAATCATGAATCCAGCTTTTCCTTTTTCAAAAAGAAAAGAAGTAAAAAAAATTGCTTGGATTCATGGAAGTATCGAAGCATTTTTAGAGGAGAATCAAGCACATTACCGTAAGAACCATTTTGAACAATTAAGTCATGCTGATAAAATTATTGCTATTTCTAAGAAAACAAGAGAATCGATTGAAACAGTTTATCCAATGTTTAGCGATAAAATTCAAACGATTTATAATGGGTATGATTTTACCTCTCTATTTGAAAAATCAGAAGAAGTGGCCCCAATTACTTTGGAAAAAAATAGTATTTGTGTCATAGGGCGTTTAGAAGATTTAAAAGGTACTGATCGTGTGTTGGAAGTCTTTAATAAATTACAACAAGAATTACCTGATGTACATTTATACTATATTGGTAGTGGAGAACAAGAGAGCTTCTTAAAAGAAGAAGTAGAAAAACTTCAATTACAGAATAAGGTTCATTTCTTAGGATATCAAAAAAATCCTTATTCTATCTTAAAGCAAGCTAAAGTACTGTTATCCTTATCAAAACAAGAAGGGTTTTCAGGAGCTGTAGTCGAAGCAGTGACTCTAGGAATTCCTTTTGTATCCACTAATGTAGGTGGAGCAGAAGAATTGTCGAATAATGGTCAATTTGGTGAAGTGATTGAGTCTAACCAAGAAGCCATCGATGCTCTTACAAATTATATTACTGGAAAAAAAAGAATTTCTGAACAATATTTAGAATTTATCCAAACATTTACTATTGAAAAGCAACTACAACAAGTAGAGGAGTTATTTCAATCATCTAAAGAAGAAAGGAGTTAGATAGATGCCGGATTCTTTAAGAAAACTTCATGCAGTACTTACAACTTTTTGTTATGGTTTAGCGATTGTTTTCTATTTGATTTATTTAAACAATAATCATTTAGAAACATTATTATATACTGTTGTGATGGTCTTTATTGCGCATACATTATTCTGTTTTCATCACTTAAAATATCAATTAATTCATGTATTGTTTTATATGACAATATTTGTATTTTTATTTTCACGACCTTTGATTGATTATTTAAGAATTGGAAGTTTTGAAACGTATCAACAAGATGCTTATGTGTTTACTTTTAATATTATTCTTGTTTCCTTATTAGGATTATGGGTAGGTGGAATGATAGGTGTTAGATATTTTAGCCGTAAAAAGGAAAAGCCTGTAGATGAAACTTCGTACGCACGTCTGATTTTACAAGTTAGAAGAGTTTCATTAACAGTCTTCTTGTTTACATATCCATTTTACGTTTTAAGATTAGTCGAACGTTTAATCTTTAGATTACAGACAACTTATTATGGTTATTATGCAAATTTTACAAGTAAGTTACCGTACTTTACTTATTTATTATCAGCATTTATGTTCTACGCTTTATGTGTCTATTTAGCAACAAAACCTTCTAAAAAAGTATCGATATTTATGCTTAGTTTATATGTTGCAGCCAATACGATTCATTTAGTCATTGGAACGAGAAATCCATTTATTTTAAGTTTATTATTTGCGTTTGTTTATTTCTTCATGCGTCACTATTCTGATAAAAAAGAAGTTTGGTTAGGGCGTAGAGAAAAAATTGCATTAGGAATAGGAACCCCAGTATTAATGCTTGCGATGGGGGCTATGAACTACGTTCGTGATGGGGCAAAATTGAAATTCGATAGTATCTTTGCTTTATTAGTCGACTTTATTTATAAACAAGGAACGAGTTTTGGAGTTTTAGCGAGAGGCTATTTATACCGAAGTAGTTTACCCATTCGAGAAATGAGAAACTTTACATTTGGTCCAATTATCGACTATTTCTATCGTGGTAGTATTGGGATGAATTTATTAGGGACTACAGCTTTTAAAACAACAACTAATAGTATTGAACTAGCTTTAGAGAGTAATAGTTATGCTCATAATATTTCCTATTTAGTTTTAAAAAAACAATATTTAGATGGGCATGGTATTGGAAGTAGTTATATGATGGAAATCTTTACCGATTATGGTTTTGTTGGATTATTTTTAACGAGCTGTATCTTAGGTGTTATTTTTGTTGATCTACTAAATTCAGCCTATCGTAAAAATCTTCTTGGGTTTACCGTTTCGCTATTAGTCCTTGGAAATCTATTCTTTATGGCAAGAAGTAGTTTTTCAGAAAGTTTCTTTAGTTTATTTACAATGCAATTTTGGGCAGTTGTAATTTTAATATTCTTAATGTCCTATTCAATGAAG
>CAMYBO010000101.1 GCA_947254045.1 uncultured Granulicatella sp.
GGTGAAGTACTGCTTAATAATTGTTCATAAGCAAATTCAAATTTTTGTACATCTCCTGCTCCCATAAAGATAATAACAGCATCTTTATAAACTAATAATGGTGAAACATTTTCAAGTTTCAAGACTGTTGCTCCACCTTCCACTAAAGCTGCCAAATCTTCAATTGAAACATTTCCAGACTTTTCACGAACTGAAGCAAAAATATCACATAAATAAACATCATCTGCTAATGATAATGCTTTTGCAAACTCATCTAATAATGCAATCGTTCTTGTAAATGTATGTGGTTGGAATACCGCAACAATTTTCTTCGTTGGATATTTTTGTCTTGCAGCATCTAATGTTGCACGAATTTCAGATGGGTGATGTGCATAATCATCAATGACTGTAATATCTTTAATTTTTTTCTCTGAAAAACGACGTTTAACTCCACCAAAAGTTTTTAAATTCGCTGCCAATTCTTCAGGGTTAAAATTATTTAAGTAATAGAATGTAATAATCGCTAATGCATTTAAAATATTATGAGTTCCAAATGTTGGAATATCAAATTTACCATAGAAATTACCATGGATATAAACATCAAAATGACTACCTTCTGTATCTTTTTCAATATTTTCTGCTACAACATCATTTCCTTTAGCAATTCCATAATAAGTAATTGGTGTAGTCACATCCAATTCTCGTAATCTTACATCATCCCCACAAGCGATAATCCCTTTTTTCACTTGACGACCAAATGATTCAAATGCACTTTGTACATCATCAATATCTGTATAATAATCTGGATGATCAAAATCAATATTTGTCATAATGGCGTAATCTGGTTTATAGGCCATAAAATGACGTTTATATTCGCAAGCTTCTAATACAAAGTATTCAGATTCTTCTACACCATGACCTGTACCGTCTCCAATTAAATAACTAGTTGGTTCCATTGCACTTAGCACATGAGACAACAATCCTGTAGTACTTGTTTTCCCATGAGAACCAGTAATAGCTACACTTTGATATCCTTTTAATAATTCTCCAAGGAATTTGTGATAACGTACAACCTCAATTCCTTTTTCACGTGCAGCCACTAATTCTTCATGGCTATCAGGAAATGCATTCCCTGCAATGACAATTTGTCCTTTTTGGATATTATCTGCACTAAATGGAAACATTTTAATGCCAGCATCCTCTAACCCTTTTTGAGTGAAGAAATAATTCTCCAAGTCTGAACCTTGAACTGAATATCCTTCTCCATGTAATACTAGGGCTAAAGCACTCATTCCAGATCCTTTTATACCCGTAAAATGATAAATTTTACTTTTATCCATGTTCATTTCCACTTCCTATATTTACTTTTTACTATAAGGTAATGTATCTTTCCCTTGTTCTTGTTCCATTATCCAAGATAATGAACGATTCATAGCTCTGCGCTGTTTACCAGGTAAAGGTTTCAATTCAGGAGCTAACACTTCCATTGATTGCGTATCAGGTAAACTATTTAATAACGTTTCTTGTACCATTTGTGTCGAAGAAATATTCGATTGAAGTTTTGTTAATTTTTGAGAAGATTTTTCCTCTTCTTTATGAGATACTTCCACTTCTTCTACCTTAACCAATGGTGTTTCTTCACTTGAAAAAATTAATAATTCCTCAGTATTTACTCTCAAATTTTCTTCTAATACTTCATAAGGTATTTGCTTTTTTGTTTGAGGAGAAGGCGTTATCCCTTTTAAAATAGAAGGAACAGTTGAAGGAGTAAAACGTGTTCGAGTTGGTTTTTCTTGTAAAAAACTGCGCCACTTTTCTCGATTATTTCCTCTTTGACTACTTTCTTTAAAGGATTGTAAAATTCCTTCTTTTTTTTCAGGATTCATTTTTTCTTCCAAAGCGGACCGAGTCTGATGTAAAAATGGCAAATAACGTTCTACTACCACTTCTTCTTTTACTTCTTCTGGTTCGGAATCAAAGATTACTTCTTCTTTTGGGTGTAAATAATTTGGAAAATCTACCCATTTTCTTTTGGAACTTTTTTCATTTGGTAAATATTGATTACTAATCTCTCTAATCGAACGATGGTTATCTGACAATAATACCACTCCTCTTCGATTTTTTAACCTTTAAATGGCTCTCCGATTACTGCATCATCATTTAACACTAAAATTCCTTTTTTAGCCGGAGCATTTTCTAAGCCTAATTCACGAGCAGAACATAACATTCCGTGACTTTCTACCCCACGTAATTCTCCTGACCAAATAATACTTCCATTTGGCATTACAGTTCCTGGAGTAGCTACTACAACTTTTTGTCCTGCTTTTACATTTGGAGCTCCACAAACAATTTGTAAAACAGTATCTTGGCTAACACGTGTTTGTGTAACATGTAAATGATCTGAGTCTTCATGAGGAACACAACTTTCCACATATCCAACTACTAAAGTATCTTTTGGAGATAAATCTAATGCTTCACCATCAAATCCAGCTTTTTGGATTAATGTTTTCAAAATTGCTTGTTCTTCCTCTGATAAAAATTGTTGTCCTGCTTTTTCAAAACGAATATGGCTTGAAATTCCTGCAATATTGTAACCAATCACTGTATTTGTTTTTTCATCGAATACACGTGTTACTCCATTTTTTGTTTCAATCGCTACATCATAACGACTTGCCGCTCCTGATGTTAATAATAATGTATCTGAAATGCCTTCTAGATTATAAAAACTTAACCACATAGTAATCTCCTTTAAAATTTTTCTATTAATTTGTTCTTCTATCTAAAATTGTATCAACTGTACTACGATCTAATGCACGAATGGTTTGAATCACCATTTCACGTGCTGCTTCATAGTCTTTAATTGAGAACATTGTTTGATGCGTATGAATATAACGAGCACATACCCCAATCACCGTACTAGGAACCCCTTGATTCATTAAGTGTGCTTTCCCTGCATCTGTTCCCCCTTGAGAAACAAAATATTGGAATGGAATATTGTGAGTTAAAGCAGTATCTTCTAAAAATTCCTTCATACGAGGTAATGTAATCAAACCTGGATCTAATATTCTTAATAAAAATCCTTGATCTAAATGTCCAAATGTATCTTTTGAACCTGTTAAATCATCTGCTGCAGAACAGTCTACAGCAAAGAATAAGTCTGGATTGAATTTTGTAACACTTGGGCCAGTTCCACGTAATCCAACTTCTTCTTGAACATTTGCACCAGCAATTAAAGTATTCGGTAAAGCTTCATTTTTTAATTCGCGTAAAGCTTCTAATACCACTGTACAACCATAACGATTATCCCATGATTTTGCAATCATTCGTTTTTTATTCGCTGTCCAAATTGTTTCCACTAAAGGAACAATTGTATCTCCAGGTCGAACTCCATATTCTTCAGCTTCTTCTTTTGAAGTAAATCCAGCATCAAACAAAATATCTGTTACTTTCACAGAAGCTTGTTGTCCACCCGCTGCACGTAATAAATGCGGAGGAATTGAACTTGAAATAACCGGATAATCTCCTTTACGAGTTTGCAATGTAAAACGTTGCGCAGAAACGACATATGGATTCCAACCGCCTAATGGACTAACTTTTAATAAACCTGTTGCAGTAATATTTGTCACCATAAATCCAACTTCGTCCATATGAGCAGCAATCATAATTTTAGGAGCATTCGCATCTTGATGTTCACGAACTCCAAAAATGCCACCTAAACCATCTTGCTCAATACGATCAACTAATGGCTCCATTTCTTTTCTCATAAATTCTCGAACATTTCTTTCATGTCCACTTGTTGATTGTAATTCTGTTAAAGTTTTAATTAAACTTTCTGTATTCTTTTCCATTGTTCTTGCCTCCATAAGAATAAAAAGCTCGAATGTCCTGTTCCCAGTCCTTTCAGAGCTCCTTTTAACGTCACTCTTTGTATGAGAATACTCCTCTCTTTAAGCTAACGCTATTTTATATAAATCTAGAACTGCACCTGTTTTGGCATCTGCATAAAATTCATATTGCACCAATTCTTCTTGTTCTTTACGAGTAATGCCACCATAGTAAACATAGCCACTAAAGTCTTCTTGTTCAATATACACAGGTTCCATTTCAATCCATGAACCTTCAATCGTACCTACAACTGTAAATAAACGACGTACATTTCCTACAATGACATCTCCGTTCACTAATTTTTTTTCATAAAATTTAGAAACGAGCCATGCTCCTACAAAAGCTCCTGCAGCAAGAAAAAATCCTGCTTTAAAAGATGATTGATTTTCTGACATTTTACTCACTCCTCTATTTCACTTCATAGGGATGACGTTCTTTCGGAAAAATTGCTTCTACTCGATAAATTGGATGTCCTTTAGCAGAAAATTTTTCTTCATATTCGGTCATCACATTGCCTTCAAACTCTACTTGGTGTAAATCTAACCAAACTTGTTTTAAAATCATTCCAAATTGAGAAAATGAAGCTAAACTATATTCAAATAATCCTCGATTATCTGTTTTAAAATGAATTTCTCCTTCTAAAGGTAAGACTTGTTCATACGCCTTTAGAAAATCAGCATGGGTTAAACGTCTCTTTGCATGACGTTTCTTAGGCCATGGATCAGAAAAATTCAAGTAAATTCGATCAACTTCACCATCTTCAAAATAATCTGTCACTGTTCCGCCATCAATATGTAATAATTGTAAGTTCGGAACTTCAGCAGCTAACGCTTTTTCTAATGCAACAACAATCACACTTGTTTGAATTTCAATTCCAATATAATTAATCTCGGGATTTTTTTTAGCCATTTCACTAACAAATTGCCCTTTTCCAGATCCAATTTCAATATGAATTGGATGATCATTGCCAAATCTTTCTTTCCAGCGTCCTTTCCATTCTTCTGGATTTTGAATCACCATTTCTGGATGAGCTAATAAAGTATCTTTAGCCCATGGTTTATTTCTTAAACGCAATTCTTTTTACTCCTCTTCTTTCATCAAACGATGATTATAAATTGATTTTACCACTAAAATCTTTTCATTCATTTCATAATAACGACCTTCAAAATGACTTTTCTTAATAAAGTTTAAACAATTCATCAACGCATACCATTCAATTCGTTGGTAAATATTCGTTGATAAATTTAACCCATAAGCATCTAACCATTCACCCCATTGATGAACAGGTATGTATTGAGTTAAA
>CAMYBO010000102.1 GCA_947254045.1 uncultured Granulicatella sp.
CTTCTGATGACATTCTAATTTTCCTTTCTGTAGACAGAATTGTCTTTTCTAATGTATCAATTAATGTTAGAAGTTTTTCCTTTTCATTTTGCATTAACATTAATTGTTTTTGTAAGTGTGGTAATAAGTCCTCTTCCTTTTGTTGCAAAAGTGATTGAATTTCTTTTAGAGAAAATCCTAAATATTTATAATAAAGAATCGTTTGTAGATAAGATAAGTCTTCTTCACTATAATATCGATAACCATTTTCGTCTTTTTGTGGTGAAAGTAAACCTATATTGTCATAATGATGTAAAGTGCGCACCGATACACCACTAAGTTCACTCACTTGTTTAATGAAATACATCTTTATTCCTCCTAACAATTACAGTATACGGTATGACGTTAGGTCATAGTCAAGCTTTTTATAAAAAAATACACCTCCAAAATGGAAGTGTATCCTATTTATGATTTTGATTGATAAGTAAATCCTTCTCCAATAACATGGGTGACTTCAGTAATAATTGTAAATGCTTCAGGATCTACATCATGAATGATTCTTTGTAATGTCATTACTTGAAGACGGTTAACGGCTACAAATAAAACTTTTCTTTCTTCACGAGAATAAAAGCCATGACCATCTAAGATTGTTGTTCCACGACCAATTTTTTCTTGAATTTGTGCACCAATCTCTTCATATTTCTTAGAAATAATCATAAATGATTTTTTAGAGTTAAATCCTTCTAATACGAGATTAATCATTCGACTTGCCGTAAATAGATAAATTAATGTAATAATAACTTTTTCTAAATTTGAAATAATCGATAATGGACTCACAACTAAAATATCTAGCATTAATAATGAAACTGAGACATTCCAACCTAAATATTTCTTTAACATCATTGCGATGATGTCAGTACCAGCAGTCGTTCCATTTCCTAACATCACAACTCCTAAGGCTGCACCAGCAACTACTCCTCCACCAATAGCAGCGATTAATGTATTTTGTGGAACAAATTGATACGTCCCTCTTGTAATATCTAAAAATACAGACATCAAAATAACCGCATAGATGGTATAAAACATCGTTCTTCTTTCTAAAAATTGATAGCCAATTAATAGTAAAGCAATATTAATGACTAAGTTAGAAGTCCCTGGATTAATACCAAATATATAATATAGTAGCAAAGTAATCCCTGTTACACCACCACTCCCGAACTGATTCGGAATTACAACTGCATTAATCGTAAACGAAAAAATAAAGGAACCAATGGTAACCATTAGTATTGAAGTGAGTGTTTCTTGATTAATATATTTTTTCATAAAGACTTCTCCTTTCTCTTACTCTGGGTCTCTATGGAATCTTCCATAGAAGTTTTCTGTTGCAAATTGATTAATAATCACTCGAGGGTCTGCTTCTTTTAAAACAGAAATTGCATCAATTAATTCATAAGAAGATAAGACTGTATGTAATAAATACATTTTCTCATGACTAAATCCACCAATCGCCTCCACACATGAGATACCATGACGAATATTTTTTAAATAAGCTTGCATGACTTCCTCACCATAACGTGTTGTAATTTGTAAAGTTACACGATGATAACGTTGATGGAAAGTACTGATTACTTTTGTAGAAATATATTGGAAAATAATCGAATATCCAGCATATCTCCAACCAAAAATAGCTCCAAAAACAATTAATAATAAGGTATTAAATACAAATACTTCTTGCCAAATTGTTTTTCCATTTCTATTCGAGAAGTATAATGCAACAAAATCAGTTCCTCCAGTTGAAGCATTTCCTTTTAAGGCAATTGAAATATAAATTCCATTCAATACTCCACCAAAAATCACATTTAATAATACATCATCAAAAATGGGTTCAAAATTTAATACTCGAATAAAGAAACTTCCAAAAAACACTTGTAAAATGGAATAAAATGTAAATCTTGGACTAATTCCACGATAACAAATAATGGCAACTGGAATATTTAAAGCTAACATCATTAGCGAAATTGAAATATCTAACCCAAATAATTCTGCAATTTGATGAATTAAAATGGATACCCCTAAAAATCCACTAGAAAGTAAGTTTGAAGGTTGAATAAATACTTTAAGTGTAAAAGCTTGTAAAAATCCAGATAAAATAATGGCAAATAAACTGACTAAATGACGTACCTTTGGATCTTTTCGATATTTACGATACCTAACGACATTAAACATACTCATAGGCGTTCCCCCACTTTAAAGTGATAACGAATATGATCAGGTGTTAACACTTTTAACTCAGAATCTTGATATAAATAAGGCCATTCAATTTCTTCTAAACGTTCGACAATAGATTCTATCACTTTAATTTCTGGTACAAAAAACATAATTTCTCTTACTCCATACATCGTATGGTTCGAATCAATTGCTTGCCACTCATTCACTGCAATAGAATAATAATGTTCGTTTAGTTGAAAATTAATACGCTCCGCTACATAATCGTAAGTCGTTTTAAACTGAAAATTCTTTGTTAAAAAATCAGAAGTTTTTTGAATATCTTCCACAATATAATGAACTTGGTTTAAACGAGTTTTAGCAGGTAACCCATGGATACCTGTATCTCCTAATTGAATAAATTCTTGAATCGGAATAGTAACTTCATTTCCTTCTAAATATTGCATTTCATGATTCACATCTTCTAATAATAAATCTTTCTTTACACAATAAAATTTTAGACGATTTTGCTCTGGATCCATAATATAAAATCCTTCACTATACCCATCATCACAAGTTGCCATAATCATTTGCTCTTCTAATAGAAAGTGATTACTCAAATCGCCCAATAATTGTTTTTTAGGAATTTCAAACCCTAAGTAATACGTTAAATTAGTCTTACGAGTGCCAGAATTTTCCGCAACCATAAGACGAATCATTGGAATACTTCCTTGAGGTAGTCCTAACAAAACTTCCGTTTCAAAGTCTTGTAAAATGGTTAACCCAAGAACTTGTGTATAAAACCTCTTCATACTATGAATATTTTCCACAAATAATGTTACTTGAGCAATATCCCACTCTTTTTTTGAACCAGAAGGCAATAAATTTTTTAAATAGTCAAATAAATTTTTCACTGCTCTTCATCCTTTATTATTTCTATTTTAAAATAAAATAATCCGAACATGATATCAGATTTGTAGTCATCAATAGTTCGGATTCAACATCAATTCATTTTAGTTTTCGAAAGCTACTGTTAATGGAGGTACAACTTGTTTTTTACGAGATACAACACCTGGTAAAATTAATAAGCCATTCTCATACTCTGTATTAAATGCTTTTGCAACAGTATCTAATGCTTCCCCTACTACTAATCCAGTAGAAACACTTGTTAAAATATTCGTTACAACTAATAAGAAAGTATCATATCCATGGGTTGCATTTGCTTCTTTCATGCTAAATTCTAATGCTTCTCTACGAGCTAATAATTCTTGTTCATCCACAACATTCAATTGAGCAATTCGCATATTGTAAGATCCCATTGGGAAAGATTTAGCATCTAAATCAATTAACTCTGCTTCAGATTTAGTAGATAAATTTGTACCTGCTTTTAGCATTTCTAGTCCATAAGAATTCACATCAATTTCAGCAATACGAGCTAATTCAGTTGCTGCTTCAATATCTTGTTGCGTGCAAGTTGGTGATTTGAATAATAATGTATCAGAAACAATCGCTGAAACCATTAATCCAGCAATTTCTTTTGGAATTTCAATTCCATATTCTTTATACATTTTAAATAAAATTGTATTTGTACATCCAACTGGTTCACAACGATAGAATAGAGGATTTGCAGTTTGGAAATTAGCAATTCGGTGATGATCCACAACATATTGTACTTCAACTTTTTCAACATCACTAGCACTTTGTTGGACTTCATTATGGTCTACTAAAGCTACTCTATCTGTTTCTTCACTAACTGAAGATACAACACGTGGAGCTGTTCGATTAAAATAATTTAATGCATATTGAGTTTCTTCATTAGGTTCTCCTAATGCAACTGCTTCTGCCTCTTCACCTAATTGTTTTAATAAATATGCATACGAAATAGCGGATGTAATCGCATCTGTATCTGGATTTTGGTGTCCAAAAACTAGTAATTTACTCATCTTTAATCCTCACTTTTATAAATTTTATAATGATTATTTTACCACACAATGTTTGGAAAACCAAACTAAACTTCTAAATACCCTTTGTATTCTTGTGTTCTTAAAATACGGTTTGCATTTGCAACACGTTCCTTTGTTGGTGGTTCAATATGTTCTAATTTATATGGAATTCCTAATTTTTTCCATTTATAAACTCCTAAACGGTGATATGGTAACACTTCAAATTTTAATACATTTTTCAAACCTGCCACAAAATCACTTAATCTTTGTAAATATTCGTCATAATCAGAGCGTTCTGGAACTAATACGTGACGAATCCAAACAGGTTGCCCTTTATCAGATAAATATTCAGCTAATTGTAAAATATTTTTATTTGTCCAAGCTGTTAATTTCTTATGCTGTTCATCATCAATATGTTTAATATCTAATAAAATTAAATCTGTATATTCTAATAATTCTTCGAATTTACTAAAGAATGGTTCATCATACGTAAATGGCATACCACAGCTATCTAATGTAGTGTTGATTCCCATTGCTTTACAACGCTTGAAGAAATCAATTAAAAAATCAATTTGTAATAAAGGTTCTCCTCCACTTACTGTTACTCCACCTTTTTTACCCCAAAAGGCACGATAACGCAAAGCTTCTTCTAATAATTCTTGACTTGTAATCTTTTGTCCTACACCAATATTCCAAGTATCCGGATTATGGCAAAATTCACATCTCATACGACATCCTTGCATGAATGTCACGAATCGAATTCCTGGTCCATCAACAGAACCAAAACTTTCTGTAGAATGAATATATCCAACAACTGGCTCACTCATTCGTTATCCCTCCATTTTTTCAAAATAATTGACACTATTTGTTATTATTATAACACACTTTTTAAGAAAAAAAAGAACGTTGATCACTCAACGTTCTCATTACTAGCGTTCCAGAAGGGATTCGAACCCCTGACCGTTCGCTTAGAAGGCGAATGCTCTATCCTGCTGAGCTACTGGAACAGTACAATAGTTATTATAT
>CAMYBO010000103.1 GCA_947254045.1 uncultured Granulicatella sp.
TTCGTAGGCATTAGCTAACTCTTCTTCTAATGTTTCTAATTGTATTTGTAATTCTTGTAATTTAGCAAAATCTTGTGCTTGTTGATTCATTGCTTCTTGAATTTCTTCAATTGATGCTTCTAATCCAGCGATTTTGCCTTCAATTTCTTCCCATTCTTTTTTCTCATGATACGTCATCTTTTTAGTTTTTTCTGGAGTGGAAGTTTTCGGTGTTTCAGCTACTTTTGGAGCTTCAACAGTTTTAGTTTCTTCTACTGTTAACTCACCTTGTTTTTCTAAGAAATCACTCATAGAACCAAAATATAATTCTGTATTTCCTTGTCCTTTAATAACAAATAATTGCTCCATTGTTTTATCTAAGAAATAACGGTCGTGAGAAACTACAATGACTGCACCATTAAATTCATCTAAATAATCTTCTAAAACGGTTAATGTATCAATATCTAAATCATTCGTCGGTTCATCGAGTAATAATACATTTGGTTTTGTCATTAGTAGACGTAATAAATATAATCGTCTTCTTTCTCCACCTGATAACGTTCCAATCAATGCTCCATGCATATAGCGTGGAAATAAAAATGTTTCTAATAATTCCGTAATCGAAGCTACTTCACCATTTTTTTGTCGAACTTCTTCGGCATATTCTCTTAAATATTGGACTAATTGCTTATCCATTGGAATATCTTCATCTTGTTGCTTATAGTAAGCTAAGCGAACTGTATCTCCTACAGTCAGTTCTCCTTCACTAAATGGATACAAACCTGCTAGAGCATTTAGAAAAGTGGATTTTCCGACACCATTTTCTCCAACAATTCCAATTCTTGCTTGACTTTGAATAATCCATTCTAAAGAACGAACAATCGACTTATCTCCTATTTCTAAGCTAACATCTTTTAATTGAAATACTCGTTTTCCAATTCTTGTTTGGTCCAAGCGAATTGCCAGAGATTCTTTAGAATCTGTTTGTTTCACTTCTTTTTCTAATTGTTCGAATCGTTGAATTCTAGCTTGTTGTTTTGTTGTTCTAGCCTTAGCACCTTGTTTCATCCATTGTAATTCTTGTTGGTATAAACGTTGTTGTTTATGAGACATTTTTTGTGCAATTTGTTCTCGTTGAGATTTTTGTTCCAAATAGGATTGATAAGTCCCATCATATGCTTCTATTCTACCTTGGGTTAATTCAAACATATGGTCAACAACACGTTCTAAGAAATACCGATCATGAGTAACTAATAATAATGAACCTTTGTATGTTGCTAAATATTGTTCCAACCATTGAATGGCTTGCATATCTAAGTGGTTTGTCGGCTCATCTAATAATAATAAATCTGGCTCTTCCATTAAAACTTTGGCAAGACCTACTCGTTTCTTTTGTCCACCAGATAATGTAGAAATTTGTTGATGAATATCCTCAATTCCCACATGTTGTAAAATGGATTTAATTTTGACTTCATATTGCCATCCATCCACTTGATTCATTTTTTGTTCTAACGCTTCAAATTGTTTTAAATATTTTTCATCTTGTGGATGTTGTTGTAATTGTTCAACACTCCATTCATAATCGTGCACTAATCTCAATAATGGATTATCAGATTGATATATGGCTTCAAATACCGTATGTTCAGGATTTAAAGAGGGATTTTGTGAAAGATACCCAATTCTAAAATCATTTGAACAAGTAATCGTACCACTTTCTGCTTCATCTATTCCGGCTAAAATATTTAATAGTGAGCTTTTTCCGGTACCGTTTTGACCAATTAAGCCCACATGTTCTCCTTCATTAATAATGAACGAAACATCTGCTAATAATGTTTTAGCACCATATGTTTTTTTCAAATGATCTACTCGAAAATCTTTCATAATACTCTCCTTTTATCATTAAAATAAACCGGTCGCTCTACCGTCTTCTAATACATCCATCTCTAATGCAGCTGGTTTCTTCGGCAATCCTGGCATCGTTAATATGTTACCCGTTAAAGCAACAACAAATCCTGCTCCTAATTTAGGAACAAGCGAACGAACCGTTAATTCAAATCCTGTTGGTCTTCCTAATAAAGTCGCATCATCTGAGAAAGAATATTGTGTTTTAGCAATACAAACTGGTAAATGATTCCACCCATTTTTTTCTAGCTGTTTTAAGTGTAATTTTGCTTCTTTTATATATTGAACAGAACTTGCTCCATAAATTTTAGTTGCAATAGCTTTGATTTGTTCTTCAATCGAACTATTTTCATCACAGACTGAATGGAATTGAGAGGTTGAATGTTCTAATAAGTGTAACACTTCTTTTGCTAATGCTACTCCACCATTTCCACCATTTTCCCATACTGAAGTTGAAATACAAGAAATCCCTTTTTGCTGACAAAGAGCTTGGACTAATTCTTTTTCTTTCAGAGTATCTGTCACGAATTCATTTAATGCCACAACTGCTGGAAGTCCATAATGTTCCGTCATATTTTCAATATGTTTTTCTAAATTAGCAAAGCCCTTTTCTAAAGCTTCTAAATTTTCTCCTTCTGTTAATCCAGAAAGGGAAACTCCTCCATGCATTTTAAGCGAACGAATCGTTGCTACTATTACCACTGCATCAGGTGCTTTTTGTAATTGAGGAACTTTAATATCTAAAAATTTCTGAGCCCCTAAATCGGCTCCAAATCCTGCTTCTGTTACAACAATTTCTCCAAGTGCAAGAGCTGCATTAGTTGCAATTACACTATTACATCCATGCGCAATATTGGCAAACGGTCCACCATGAACAATAGCAGGCGTATGTTCTAATGTTTGAACTAAATTTGGTTTTAAGGCATCTTTTAATAATAATGTTAAGGCACCTTGAACATTTAAATCTTTGACCGTTACTGGAACTTTATCAAAAGTATACCCGATAACAATATTTTCTAATCTTTGTTTTAAGTTTTTTAAATCTGTTGCTAAACATAAAATCGCCATCATTTCACTTGCAACAGTAATATCAAATCCATCTTCACGAGGAATGCCTTGAATAGGGCCCCCTAATCCTACAATAACTTGTCGTAAAGCACGATCATTCAAGTCAACAGCTCTTTTCCAAATGACTCTTCTACTATCAATTTGTAATTCATTTCCTTGATAAATATGATTGTCAATGAATGCTGCTAATGCATTTGTGGCACAAGTTAATGCATGCATATCCCCTGTAAAATGTAAATTAATTTCTTCCATTGGAACAACTTGTGCATATCCTCCGCCACAAGCTCCCCCTTTTATTCCCATTACAGGTCCTAAGGAAGGCTCACGAAGCGCAATAATGGATTTTTTACCTAATTTTGTAAAAGCATCTGCTAATCCTATTGTAACAGTTGATTTTCCTTCTCCAGCAGGAGTTGGACTCATCGCTGTAACTAATACTAATTTTCCTTTTTTCTCCTTAGAAATTCGATTCATATCAATTTTTGCTTTATATTTCCCATAAAACTCGATTTGTTCTTCATCTAGCCCTACACTAGAAGCAATTTCACGAATTGGTTTCATAACAGCTTCTTGAGCAATTTGAATATCAGATTTCATCCTTATACCTCCTTAAGTGAACTGTAACGTTGAAATTTTCTTTTAAAAGCATAATACGTGATGGCTAATGGAACAACTGATCCAACCCACGCTAATGGGTTTGCAGTTGTTAATCCAATGTAGCCAAAAATTTTTGTTAAAACTAATGCAGCAAATACTCGCATCATTAATTCCATGATTCCTGCAATTGTTGGAATCACAGTTTTTCCTATTCCTTGTAATGTATATCGATAAATAAATAATAACGATAAAATACCGTAACAGATAGAATTGGCTAAAATATAGAGTCTCCCATATTCCACAACAGCTTCATGTCCCTCTCCTACAAACATTCTCATAAAATGAGGACTAAATATAATTAAAATGAATCCTACGCAAAAACTAAAAGTAAGAGAAAGTTTAATACAATCTCTAACCCCTTTCCAAATACGGTCATATAATTTTGCACCATAATTTTGTGCGGAATAAGTTGCCATTGTAATTCCAAATGACATCATTGGCAAAATTCCTAATTGGTCAATTTTTTGTGCGGCTGTATATCCTGCCACCGCTTCATGTCCTAATCGATTTAAAACAATTTGCACCGTAATTGTTCCAATGGCAATAATTGAGGATTGAAATCCCATTGGAAATGAAATATTCATATGATGAACTAAAAAGTCTTTCGTAAAATGTAAGGACTCTTTTTCAATATGTAAAATTGGAATGTTCTTTTTAATGTAAACATAGCAACAAATCGCTGAGAACAATTGACTCACTACCGTTGCAAATCCAGAACCTCCAACGCCCATATTCAAATGAACAATAAATACATAATCTAATAAAATATTTAATACACAAGAAAGCACTAAGAAATAAAGTGGCGTATTCGCATCTCCAATAGCTCGAATAATATTCGATAGTAAATTAAAAGCAATTTGAGCAAAAATACCAGCAAAAATCACCATTAAATACTCATAAGCATAATCAATAATTTCTGGAGGAGTTTGCATGATTTCTAATATTTGACGACAAAACAGCATACTTAATGTCGTCAATATAATTGAAGCACCTACAGAAATTAATGTTGAGACATAAAAACTTCGTTTTACTCCTTGCATATCTTTAGCGCCATATTTCTGAGCAAGAGGAATCGCTAATCCAGCTGTCATACTAATGGCAAATCCAATAATAAAGAATACAATACTTCCTGTTGAACCAACTGCTGCAAGTGCTTGTACTCCAATATATCGACCAACAAAATAAGTATCTGCCATATTATAGAACTGTTGAAAAACATTTCCTATTAACAATGGTAACGTAAACCGTGATATTAATTTCATCGGATTTCCAGATGTCATATCCTTCGCCATTTTACCCCTCTATTCTATACATACTCAATTTTATAGTATACTAAAATATACAGTAATATAACAGTTATACCATCAGAAAATTTATAAACCTACAAAAAATAGCGGTAACATTTCTCTTTTTTAGACCTACAAATTATGTTACAATACAAACGAAAAGAGGCGAAGAATAATGGTTGAATTTGATAGAGAGAAAATTGCAAAAATGCAACAATATTTTACAG
>CAMYBO010000104.1 GCA_947254045.1 uncultured Granulicatella sp.
TGACTGAAAAGGAATACAATTCGCGTGTTTTCTAATTAAGAAATGAATAAGAATTTGTTTGGAATTATATGAAAAAGTTCATAATGATTTTTAACAGTTTTTCGTTGCACAACTCTCGATATTATCGTAAGATGTTAAAGGTATATAAAAGTGTCAGGAGGTTAAAATTGTGGCACAATTATTTTTTAAATACGGTGCAATGAATAGTGGAAAGTCGATTGAAATTTTAAAAGTTGCTCATAATTATGAAGAACAAAATAAATCAGTATTATTATTTACTAGCGCAATCGATGACCGTGATGAAGTAGGATATGTTTCTAGTCGTATTGGAATTCGAAGACAAGCAATTCCAATTTATGATGAAACAGATATTATTGCTATTGTAAAAGAGCAAGAGGTAAAACCTGCTTGTATTTTAATTGATGAATCTCAATTTTTAAGTAGAGAACATATTTTAGATTTAGCGCATATTGTAGATATTTTGGATATTCCAGTAATGGCTTTTGGATTGAAAAATGACTTCCAAAACGAGTTGTTTACAGGGTCTAAATATTTATTATTATATGCCGATAAAATTGAGGAAATTAAAACGATTTGCTGGTACTGCCATAAAAAGGCAAGTATGAATATGCGTGTCGTAGATGGAAAACCTGTTTATACAGGTGAACAAATTCAAATTGGCGGCAATGAATCTTATTATCCTGTGTGTCGTTATCATTATTCACACCCAGGTGAAGAAAGAGTTTAAGGAGGAAGTTATGTTTGATCAATTAGATAGTTTTATTATTCGTTATGATGAGTTATCTGAGTTATTAAGTGACCCAGATGTGATTAGCGATACTAAACGTTTTATGGAATTAACAAAAGAAGAATCGAATTTACGTCCAAAAGTTGAAACTTTTAAACGTTATCAACAAGTAGTGGAAGAAATTGACGATACAGAAGAAATGCTAGGAGAAGGCTTAGATAGCGAAATGGCTGAAATGGCTAAAGAAGAATTAGCTTCTCTTAAAAAAGAAAAAGTAGAATTAGAAGAAAAAATTAAATTCTTATTATTACCAGAAGATCCAAATGATGGTAAAAACATTATTATGGAAATTCGTGGAGCTGCTGGTGGAGATGAAGCAGCATTATTTGCGGGAGATTTATTAGCTATGTACCAAAAATATGCGGAATCTCAAGGCTGGCGTGTAGAAGTAATGGATGCTAACATTACAGGTATCGGCGGATATAAAGAAGTTATTTTAATGATTACGGGGGATAATGTATTCTCTAAATTAAAATATGAATCAGGAGCTCACCGTGTACAACGTGTTCCTTCAACAGAATCTCAAGGTCGTGTCCATACATCTACTGCAACAGTTGTAGTTATGCCTGAAGCTGAAGAAGTAGAAATCGAATTAGAAGATAAAGATATTCGTGTGGATATTTATCATGCTTCTGGTGCTGGCGGACAACACGTTAATAAGACAGCTTCTGCCGTTCGTTTAACTCACTTACCAACAGGTATTGTCGTAGCGATGCAAGATGAACGTTCTCAATTAAAAAACAGAGAGAAAGCGATGAAAGTACTACGTGCTCGTGTATACGATAAAATCTCTCAAGAAGCTCAATCAGAATATGATGCTAATAGAAAATCTGCCGTTGGTACTGGGGATCGTTCAGAACGTATTCGTACATACAATTTCCCTCAAAACCGTGTGACAGATCACCGTATTGGATTAACGTTACAAAAATTAGACCAAGTTCTTGCAGGAAAAATTGATGAAATTGTTGATGCATTAATTTTATACGATCACACTGAAAAATTGGAGCAATTAAATAATGGAAATAACTAATCCAACGAATCAGGAAGTCCTAGTAAGGGCTTCTTGTTTTTTACAAGAAAGACAACCGTCTTTTCCAAAA
Organism: uncultured Granulicatella sp.; assembly: GCA_947254045.1. Taxonomy (GTDB): domain Bacteria; phylum Bacillota; class Bacilli; order Lactobacillales; family Aerococcaceae; genus Granulicatella. The sequence goes on from CAMYBO010000104.1 coordinate 1,909, forward strand.
GAAGATTGTGACTGGTATGCTCGTCAATTAAGTTTATATTTGAATGATTGGACGATGACAGAGTTGCTTATTCATTTGAACCAGCCTGCAGGAATTGGATTATGGGGAGAAATGGAACCCTTACTTATCCGTTTATCGAATTTTGAACCATTGCAATATATTACAGAACAAGCAGAGTTTTATGGGCGTGAATTTATTGTGAGTCCCGATACTTTAATACCAAGACCTGAGACAGAAGAATTAGTTGAAAAAATTATTACCTTTTTATCTGAACAGTCGAGTGGGAAAGTGTTAGAAATTGGAGTAGGAACAGGTTGTATTATTCATACATTAGCGTTAGAATGTCCTGGCTTTTCTTATCAAGGCGTGGATGTTTCAGAAGGAGCGCTTGAAGTTGCTAAGAAAAATCAAGAGAAATACCAACTAGAAAATATTTCTTTATATTTAAGCGATGTATTTCAAAAAGTTTCTCCTCAAAAGTTTGTATGTATCATTAGTAATCCTCCTTATATTGATGTTTCAGAAAAAAATGTAATGGACGAATCAGTTTTACGTTTTGAACCAGAAGTAGCTCTTTTTGCAGAAAATGAAGGATTAGCAATTTACCGTAATATTGCAGAAAATTTAGAAACTTACTTACTAGAAGAAGGACAGGCCTTTTTTGAAATTGGATTTAAACAAGGGAAGACTGTTCAACAATTATTTGAACAATATTGTCCAAATCGAGAAGTGAGTATCCATAAAGATTTATCAGGAAATGACCGAATGATTATTGTAGGAGGGAGGAAGTAACATGAAAACACAAATTTTTCATCAAGAAACATTAGACAAAGCAGCTTCTTTATTGAAAGACGGAGAAGTTGTAGCTTTTCCAACAGAAACGGTGTATGGACTAGGAGCTATTGCAACGAGTCAAGAAGCGGTCTTAAAAGTGTTTCAAGCTAAAGGAAGACCAAGTGATAATCCGTTAATTGTTCATGTTCATTCTGTAGAGCAAGTGATGGATACTGTTGAAGAATTTCCAGAAAATGCGAAATTATTAGCGGAACATTTTTGGCCAGGTTCATTGACGATGATTTTAAAAGCGAAACCTGGTATTTATGCACCAGCATTATCAGCAGGATTACCGACTGTATCATTTAGAATGCCGAATCATGAGTTGACCTTATCATTAATTGAACAAGTTGGGATACCATTAGTTGGTCCAAGTGCCAATCAATCGACAAAGCCAAGCCCGACAAGAGTTCAACATGTGGTAGAAGATATGGACGGAAGAATTGCTGGTATCGTAGATGGTGGAGACACAAGTGTTGGGGTTGAATCTACAGTCATTGATTTAACGAATGAAGAAGGGCCCGTTATTTTAAGACCAGGCGTGATTACAAAAGAAGAAATTGAACCAATTATTGGGCCATTAGTAGAATATATGAAAACAACAACCGGGGAAAAAGTAACTCCTAAATCACCGGGAATGAAATATCGTCACTATGCTCCAACGACTCCTGTTGTGGTGGTGGAAGGCTCGATAGAGTTTTGGCATTCACTAATTGGAGAGTATCAAGAAAACGGAGAAAAAGTTGCAGTCATGACGACAGATGATGTTTTAGAAGCAGTGAAGTCAACTGTGAATGAGTCTTATTCATTAGGAGAAAAAGATTCTGTTGAAGATATGAATCATCATTTATTTAATGCATTGCGTTCATTAGACCATACAGATGCAACGATTATTTTAGCGCAAGCAAGTGTTAAAAAGGGCGCGGGATTAGCGTATATGAATCGCTTAGAAAAAGCGTCTAGTTTTACTAAAAAAGAAAGATAGAAGAATGTTCTAATATGGAGTTAACATAAGTTGCTAATTTTGATGATACACTTAAACTATGTTAGAATAATTCTATAGAAGAAAAAGGAGTGAAGCTAATGACACAGTTTAAAGAAGATACACTAGTGTTTGAGGCAATTGAAAAAGAAGCCCAGCGTCAAAAGCAGGGGATTGAATTAATTGCTTCAGAAAACTTCGTTTCACCTGCTGTATTACGAGCGCAAGGTAGCATTTTAACAAATAAATATGCTGAAGGTTACCCAAATCGTCGTTATTATGGTGGATGTGAATATGTTGATGTAATTGAACAATTAGCAATTGACCGTGTAAAAGAATTATTCGGAGCGGAATATGCCAATGTTCAACCCCATTCTGGTTCTCAAGCGAATATGGCAGCTTATCGAGCGCTTGTTTCAAAAGGAGACAAAATTTTAGGAATGGATTTAAGTCATGGTGGACATTTGACCCATGGAATGGGAGTCAACTTCTCTGGTCAAGATTATGATTTTATTGCGTATGGATTGAATCCAGAAATAGAAATGATTGATTATGATGCTTTAGAAGAAATTGCTAAAACAGAACGTCCAAAACTAATTGTTGCAGGAGCTTCTGCCTACCCAAGAGAAATTGATTTCAAACGTATTAGTGAAATCGCTAAAAGTATTGATGCATACTTCATGGTAGATATGGCGCATATTGCAGGATTAGTTGCAAAAGGAGCTCACCAAAATCCGGTTCCGTATGCAGATGTTGTCACTTCAACAACGCATAAAACATTACGTGGACCAAGAGGCGGTTTAATTTTAGCGAAGCAAGAATTTGCGAAAAAAATTAATAGTGCTATTTTCCCAGGTATCCAAGGTGGACCATTAGAACATGTGATTGCAGCTAAAGCAGTTGCCTTCTATGAAGCACTTCAACCAGCATTTGGAGAGTATATCGAGCATGTGGTTGAAAATGCAAAAGCAATGGCGGAAGTCTTTAATGAAAGTGATATTCGCCCAATTTCTGGTGGAACAGATAATCATTTATTATTATTAGATATTACTTCTACTGGCTTGAACGGGAAAGAAGCTCAAGAATTATTAGACAGTGTAGGAATTACAGTAAATAAAAATGCGATTCCATTTGACCCACTGCCACCAATGAAAACAAGTGGTATTCGTGTCGGAACAGCAGCTATTACCACTCGTGGCTTTGATAAAGAAGCAGCGAAGAAAGTAGCACAATTAATTGTAGAAACACTATCTTCTGCAAATGATGAAGGAAAATTAGACGAAATTCGTCAATCTGTAGAAGAATTGACAAAAAAATTTCCATTATATGAATAACGTGATGTAATCAGTCACATAGATAATGAAAACACTATTTTCTTAATGAAATT